>CAZQDS010000008.1:0-24497 GCA_964591655.1 uncultured Methanosarcinales archaeon | reverse complement strand
AGAAGACAAGCCCTAGGACGAAATTGTCCCTATACTTCCGTATCTCTTCTTTCTGCTCCTTCTCTTTCTTTTCGACATCGACTTTTCCCTCACTGATTGTCGCATCATATCCCTTTGATTGGACAATCTTGATCAAATCAGCATCAGAAAGCTTTGATTCGTCATATAACACGAATGCCTTGGCAGTAGCATAATTAACATTCGCTTCCTTCACACCTTCAGCTTTAGAGAGCGACCTATTTATCAGAGTAGAACAGCTTGCACAATGCATCCCCTTTATGTCTAGGTCAGTCTTTTTCATAGTTTATACTAACACCCCTTTTTCAAAAAAATCCTTAGGAACAAAATGCATCATATCGACTGCAGTGCTTGTTTTCGGGAGTATCCCTATTATTAACACATCTCTCCCGAAGAATCCTTTCAAAGTGTCGCCTTCTCCTTTTATCAGATTCTCTTCTATCATCATCTGAGCCTCAGAATACCCCAATATTACCGGATAATAATATTCCCCATTGATATTGTTTGGTGCATATCGGCCTAAGATATCTGAATTAATGTATTTCATTAATGGATAATCATTATTTTTGTCCAGTAAAAAGAACAGCTTAGGCTCATCATTATCTGTTAATTTCATAAAAAGAACATTGGAAGTCCCTTCTATCATTTTAAATTGCTCATTATTAATGAAGTGCACATCATCAACAAAAGTTTCTGTTTTATCAAATATGCCGATTACTTCTGTATCTATACCAAAGAAATCGTTCAATCTGCTACCTACACCTTCAATCAAGGATTCTTCTTTCATCATATTAGCCTCAAGAGCGCCTAAAACAATCCCATTAGAGACATCAGGAGTGCCTTCAACAACACTTAATCTGGATAATGCATTATTTTTTACATACGCAAATACTTTCATATCCCCTGTTTCAGTAAAAGCGACCTTAAAATCTATATTTCCATAAAGCTTCGCGACTTCTTTATTCATTACAGACATTTTACTTTCTGGATCTAATATCAAATATGCCACACTGCCAACTATCATCACAATCAATGCGAATGCAATAGGCCATTTCTTATCTTGTAGTATACCCATAGTTTCCTCACAAAAGGACCACACAGTATCCTTTTTATATCTTATGAATTAGAAGTAGTGTGAAACCCTTTATAAATGATGTAGTGAAACTAGTTACTGCCTTTACAAAATGCAAGAAAACGCAATAAAATAAAAAAATCAGCTTGCCCTTGAAACAGGGACCGTGACTATCTTTGGCGGCTCCTGGACGTACTTCGTCGTGTTTATCACCGGGGGACTAGAATTCGCTTTCAATGCCAGCTCAGAGACCTTCTCTGTCAATAATTTCTGCGTCTCTTCCTGCTGTGCTATTGTTTGATTCAACTCAGTTATTGACTCCTGTATCTTCTGCTGCGAAAGATATAAGTCCTCTTTTCTTGCATTATACGAATCGGGCTGAATATCCGCAGCCATATTGCTGGCATAGTAGAACAATACTCCAGACAATACCAAAACAACGATCGAAATAGCGATTACAGCAATTTTACTCATCTTAATCAACCTCTCCTCCTATTATTTCAATAAATCTAATCATCGTCTTCTTCCTCGCGCTCCCTTCTAGGCGCTCTTTCTTCGACATATATCACTTTGCCAGGAATTGTCACGACAGTCTCAACTATTATGGGTGTCCTATTGTTTATTTTTTGGGTAAGCTTCTCTATCTCTGATTCTAGGATCCTATTATTTGTCTCTAAAGACTCTGCTTGAGTTCTCATTGATCGGGCATACTGTGAGTAATAATTATTCTGAGATACTATTTGGTCTTGAGACGCGTCATTCCTTATATCATTGACACTTTTTATGTTGCCTGCCAATGTAGCGACTGCGGCAGATAGCATTATAATAGAAAATATTATGAGCGCATGCTCCCATTTTGTTGATAAATTATCCGCATTGAAGATATACACTGCCCCAAGCAAAATCATCAACAACACAAAAAATATGGTCTTGAAAATAGCTACAGGGAATCCGCCAAGTATATTGGTGAACCCGAACAATATTATTGTGGATAACGCCAATAAGAACACCACAAGAGATGCCCCTACCGTTATTTTCATTATCTGAGATGTCATTTGAAAGCGAACCTCTCATCATATATACTGTTTTTAGGGATGTTTTTTTGAATCAAGCCTTTTTTTATAGAATCCTTCAAACTAGCAGGACCGCAAAGGTAATATTCTTTGCCCTTCAATCTTGAATTCTTTTCTATCCCGGCAATATCCAGATATCCTTTTTCGCTGCTTATCCATGGATAAACCCTGAAGCTCTTATTGGATTTTGCAATATCCTGAAGTTCCTCAAGGCATACGAATTCGTCCTTGCTCTTAACAGAATAATAAAGATCTACATGCTGTGCTTTCATGTCGCTTTTCTTATGCGCGCCTCTCTGAAAATCCCGTGCCAAGCCTAAAAAAGGAGTTATCCCGATTCCTCCAGCAACCCATACTTCATCAGCGAAATCCTTGTTATGAAATCCTCCATACGGCCCTTCTACAATCGCATAATTCCCTACACGAAGGTTTCCTAGATTAGATGTAAAATCACCAAGATTTTTTGCTATCACCCTTATCTCTTTGCTGTCAGAAGGCGCGGCTATTGAGAACGGATGGCTTTCCGTCCCTACTTTCTTATTGAGGAATTTTATGAATATGAATTGTCCTGCCTTGAATGATATGGCGTTATCGATAGGTTCAAGAACTATTTGATTACACTGATTTAAGGGGGTTATGCTCTTAATCCGATATTTTTTCCCTAATAATCTTGTTCTCATGAGACTATACATGAATCCTGATAATCCTATCACGCTTACAATTGTCGCATACACATAATACCCTTGAAAGATATAATCCCTTGCGACACTCTCCCTCACCAGTATTACATGCAATATTGCAAGAATGAAGAACAATCCTAAAAATTCATGGCTTAGTTTCCATCTATGATACTTAATATTGCTGTAAAGCGTAATCATCAAGAGGACTATCATGCCAAGCAACGCAAATATCCCAAAATCGACACTCAACAGCCCCCCAGGTAGGAGATACTTTGCTGCCAGCTGAAAGTTTTCAGGTATGTATTTCATCACTAAGAAGACAGGATGCATCAACAACAGCACCAGGCTTGTTGCTCCAAGAACTGCATGCACAGGATACACTTTATCTAGACCATCAAACAGGTATTCTATCCATTTTGCCCTAGTCGATAATATAAATGTCAATGCAAACATAGTCATCCCGATAAGTCCAGAGACCTGTCCTAGTGTGTGAGTCACTGAGGAATAATCCCGGGGCCCTAAAATAAAAAGTAATATTGCTGGAATTACACTTAGAAAGAATATCCCTGTCCATGCTATAAATGTCTTAATTTTCATTAATCAACTCCTCAAAGCCGTTAAAGTAGTGCACTTTTAAATTTTTATCTATTACCATCGCAGGATATTTTGATTCATTGATGATTTTTTCTCTTACGTCTTTGCTGCAGACCATTAAAATTGTGGCGTATGCATCCGCGTTTGATAGGTCATCAGAAACGACAGTTGCAGATATTATATCTTTTTGGTTTATTATATGGGATTTTGAATAATCATCATGATACTGTTTATAATCTCCTGACGTTGCGACCCCGGAATCATTTAACCTTATCTTAAGAAACAAACCTTCAGCCCGCGGATGCTTTACACCCACATCCGTATATCCGCCGAAAATCCGTATGTCTCCTCTCGCATCGACGTATCCTGACTCTATGCCTTGGTCCATGAAGAATTCTGTCAGGCGCTCTGCGATATACCCCTTTGCGACGCTTCCCAGATCGATGAGGACATCTTCATGCAGTAATTTTATCTCATTCCCCGATATTTGTATGTCCTTATATGAGCATGAGACTGCAGGCAATTGCTCGTGCCTCTTCCTATTCAGGAATTTTTTTCCTAATGAGATGTCATATTCCCCATCAGAAAGCTCAGATAGTCTTCTTCCGAGACGAATCACTTCAAGCAATTCATCAGAGGCGTTGATGGATCGCCCTTTATTAAGCAACGATAATTCGCTTGATTCATCATACAAATTGAATATCTTCTGCAACCTTAATCCTAATTTATATGCATCATCCATTAATGGCTCAGCCACGACTTTCTCTGTGTCCAAGCAGAATTCGACTTCTGAACCGAATAAGGCATACTTCTGGATTATCATATAAAAGTGATGCTAATTTTATTTAAATAAGTTATGGAAAAATAATCTTATTTCTAATCAGGAATGCTTAATATTTCAATAGAACAATATTAGTCATTCCGCGTCTTTTTCTTTCTATTAGGCCTTTGCCTTCTAATCTATCTAGAATCCTTGTGACTTTGACTTTCGTATGCGCCTCATCCACCAAGTCTGATTGGAACAACGATCCTTGAGAGTCAATCAATCTGTTCATCACATGCCTCTCTTCATTGCTCAAATCAGCCAATATCTTAGAATAAATCCTTTTGTCTATCTTCTTCGGCTTGATCTCCTTCCGAACTTCAGATTCATCCTTTGCAAAGAATATGAAATATAATCCTACAAGGACTACTGCGCCAATCACTGCAAGGCTTATGTTCGTCTGGAACCCTATAGAATCCCACATCGGGCAAGTAGGGCCATGAGAGCATGTCTCATTCACGATCTCGTTCAATGCACGATTATACAACCATGCCATGAACCCTAAAAGGAGTGCGAACCCCGTTATTATGAAACCGACAATACGATTCTTCATGAAACCAGTTACATGAACAGGTTATTTAAAGGTTATGGAAGAAAGACCATAAAAAAAATAAAAAAATAATTATCCTGTCGTTTCTGTCTCAGTCTCTAATTCTGTCTCGACTTCTGTTTCTACAGAGCCGTCTCTTGTTGACATCCAGTTCCACCATGGGCCCTTGTCTTCAAGCTTGTTCCCGTCATCTGCATCTATCTCTGCCTCTCTCTCTGCCTTGGCCTTGAACATGCCTAATATCTTCCTTGACTCTTCATACTTCACTTTGTACACTAACCTGTTCTCTTTCTGTTCAAGCTCCATCTCCTTTACTTTAAGCTTATATCTCACTAATGCATCTGATGGGAGTGTCTTTATTGCGACACCATTATAGAACAATGTATTGTTCTCGATAGTTATTGTGCCGGTGTCTGCCTCAACACCATCTACCTCTATCTTGACTTGACCATCAGTGACTTTTATCTCGACTTCTTTTCCATTTATCTCTGTAATTATTGACCTGTCTTTCGAGTCCACTTCGACGTCATCAGCCTTTATCTTATCAGCCCTCACTTCTATCCTCTCGACCAATTCATCCATGTCATCGCTTCTTATCTGTCTCTTAGACTCCATTATTGTCTTAATCTCCTTATCAATATCTGCTCTCAATGCCCGCAAGGCTTCAAGCCTTTGCGTCTCATTCTCCTCTAATGAAATCTCTGAAAGTCTCGTCTTGTAGAAATTCACTATTCCCGCTGCGCTGCCGTCTTTCAACTTTACTGCTTCGCTTATGAATGCGCCCCTGTTGAATGTCTTCTGGCATTCAGCTGTTCGCGTCCTTATCTTCATTGCTAATTCATCAAGTTTCGCCTTTAATTCTCTTACTTTCTCCATTTCTCCTGCCTGTTCTGCACGCTTCAATTTCATCTGTATATCGTTCATGTTCCTCAGGGCAGAGTCAGCTATGCACTCCTTAAGCCATCTTGTCTTGTTATTTGAATCATCATCAGAGTCATTTAGATCGTCATCAGAGTCATCACCGACATCTTCACAGTCGCCATCGACACAAAATCTTCCATCGGTACAATCTGCATCTGAAGTGCACTCGTCATCATCGCTTCCGGAATCATCTAAATCCTCGCAATCACCATCGATGCATGTCCTTCCATCAGTGCAGTCTGCATCAACTACGCATTCATCATCATCGCTGCCTGAGCCGGAATCTTCACATTCACCGGCAATACAAACTTCATCTGCATCACAATCTGTGTCTACCGCACACTCATCATCATTTCCAGAACCGTTTTCATCCTCACATTCACCAGCGACACAGACCTCATCTGCATCACAATCAGAATCCACTGTGCATTCATTCGTTTCATTGCCCCTGGCATAAACGAAGCTCACAACAAACAACATCATCAAAAACAAAATAAACAATTTCTTCATAATTCCACCTCATAGCTTAATATATGTCAATAGTCGTACTATAAAACTAATCATATAAAAAGGTTTCTAAGAACCCTATTTAAAATAATCCACTTCTTTCATTTCATGTTTTTTTACTGTATCATTGTCCTCTTTCCATTCGAAGAATGCGACAAGTTTCTTTCCCTCAATGAGTTGTGGCAGCCATAGCTTGTCAGAATCCCACATCTTATCATACGGAATTGCATTTATCGGAAAATGGACAGGAGTCATCTCTTTCGTCTCCTGTGGCTCGCCGGACCATTTTCTCAAGAAGTAAACATGAACCTTCTGACTGAAATCTGTCTTGAACGGAAAATAGAAATCGATGATTGCGCGTTTATCAAGATCCTCAGAGTGTGCATAGACGCCTGCCTCCTCCTCCAACTCCCTGATGGCAGCATCTTCAGGAGTTTCGCCTTTCTCTAACTTCCCGCCATATCCGTTTATTTTCCCCTCGCCAAACCCCTTTATTTTTTTGCCTAAGAATATTTCAGAATCAGATAATAAGAAACAAATTGTCCGTTCAGTCATTGGAACATACATTTGAAACACCTAAACAAAGAAAAAACAAATAACTTAATCGTTCTCTATCCTTGGGGCCAGGATGAACATCATCTGCACCTTGTCGACTTCCTTGTATTCTAGCTTCAATGGATAGTCCTTGTTGAATGATATCTCTACATGGCCGCTTATCTTCGATGCCTGCATCATCTTCTTCAAGTACTCTATCGAGTATTTGGACTTGACCTTCTCATCAGTCTTTATCGATATGGATTCATCGCCTTTTATCTCTACGCTTGCCTTCTTCGAGTCGCCTGCTGCAGCGACAAGGAATTTCTTGTCCTCCGCCTGGAAACTCACTGATTCAGCTATTATCTCGACATCCTCTATCGCATCATTAAGCATTCCTGAAGGGCATTTTATGACTGTCTTGAATTTCAGGTCGGGAACCTTCTGCTCCTTATCATCCAATTCTATCAATGGAAGGAAGAATGTCCTGACACTATTGCCTTGCAACGTGATCTTCAATTTATTGTCTGACAATTCAAGCATCAAGTTATCGTTTGTCTTCACTCTCCTAAGGACTTGCTTGAAATCGTTCAAGTTTATGCCGATAGAAGTCTCCTCTTTTACAGTATACTCTACAAATGAGCTGCTCAATAGTCTAAATATCACCATCGCGACATTTGCGGGATCCATAGCTATCATCTCTATGGAATCCTTCTTTATCTTGAATCTTGCCTCATTTACAAGATCGTTTATTATTGTGATAGGTTCCTTGATAAGTTTTGTTTCAGCCAACACTAGTTTCATATTAACACCCCAACTATATTTTATGTATATAAATCGTGAAAGCCTAAGAGTTTAAAAATTTGACTATTGACCTCCCTCGCCCTGATTGCCATTCCTGGCTTCAGCCAATATTTGCTCGAAATCGGGCCATGGCTCCTGTCTTCCGGTCAAGATATAATTGCATCTATAGTCTAATTTAGTGTTAGAAAAACATTTGTCGCACAATGTGCCCGCATAGGATTCTCTTGCCTTCAGCCCCAGGGATTCATCTATAGAGAACATGTGCTTATTCATAACCCATTCAGATATCCATTCAGCCTTAACTTTGTCCATGAAAGCGCTTTCAAGCGATATCTCCCTCATCCTTATTTTCTCATGTCGATAATTGCCTTTGTCGAACAGGGGTTTGTTGACATAAAAACTCTTCATGAAATCTTTCGTGTCGATGTCTGAGGCTATGTCCAGATATTTTGTGGAACTATAAGGGGTCTGGACTATTGCAACATACATCCTATCAGTATCCAGCTTCAAGCCGTTTATGACCATCATCCCATATCTTGATGCCTGCTCGAAGAAACTCGGTACTGGATAATACCTGGATACGCGCCTCTTGAAATCGACGATTATCGGGCTGTTCCCAGTAATTAGCACCGCATCAGGCCTTCCCCCATCATCGATAGTGATGTTCTGGTCCTGTAATTCATCAATCTTATCTATAGCCATCATATATAACGGGTTCCCTGTTTCCGAGTATTTTCCGTCAAGCAAGCCGACAGCGAGATTCCAATCATATTGTGTCGGAGAGAAGTTATTTCTTATAGACACTTCACAATACTTGCCCCTATCAATGAGAGTCAGCCCTATTTTTTCAAGAAAATTTTTCTGATTGACTCCTAACTCATTAGCGATTTTATGCCTTACGCTTCCACTTATCGCTGCATCATTCTTCTTTATCTCAAAAGGATATTCTTTTTCTATAACATTTATGTATTTTATGAATGGACACTTCTGGGAGGAATTGCTTGGCCGAGTCATCCTAGGGGACTCATCGAACAATGAAGAGATATCTAACGGCATGACTTTTCCTTGTTTTGTCTTCTGCCAAGTCTTATCAGCACGCAAATCCCCATGTACGGGGAAATTGTTCTCGTTCAAGAAATAGACAACAACTTCTATTGGAGATATCCTTACCTGATATTTTATTATGTCTCGCTCCAGTTTCCTTATATCATCAGCAGAGATGTCTTTCAATTCTTTTTCTATGTCAGATGTCTCCTCGCCGGCATATATGTAAGGATGACTTGCTGATGTGTGCAGCTCGTGTCTCGTGCTGAATGCTTTCTGCTTAAAGACTGCAGGCTCTGAACCTATATCGCCGTACTTTGCATTCAGGTATCCTGAAAGCCTGTTGAGAGCTTGCGCTTCCAACACTCCTCTTATCGGGATATTTTTCGTATCCTGCAATACCATGCCTCCGATGATGTGCTTCTTGAGTCCAGGCATCTCGTTCTTTATTATGCCATCAACAACATCATTTGCGACATTTCCTGCAGTGAAAAAGCCGTCATATACCTTCAAGTCTAACTCCTTGAAAATTGTCGCATACTTCTGTTTGAGTATCTCCCTATTCATAGCGATGGCTGCTTCGCACAGTCTCTTGAACTCATCCATATCCTGCACGTTATAGAGTGTCTCCTGGTACTTGCTCTTATATATATAATATAATGTTTCTAGATAGTATGGTTCTTTATTCACCTGCTCATTGAACTTCTTTATGGAGAAGACTGTCGCTGCGACATTATAGTTTTCCAGCCGCTGGTCATCATCATAATAACGCTCATTGTCTCCTAAAGGAGTCTTCCCACGCTCTTCAAGCAAAGAGTTTATTTTCCCTATCTCTTCAAAGAAAGGATTGACTATCTTGACACCTCTCTCGTCTTCCTTTATCATGAAAGGGAACTCGAAAGGCCCGTGCCTGTAAAAAACTATATTTCCCATCGCCTCCTGCACTTCCGGGCTGCTTTGCATGTATATATCCATCAAATACGTTGCAAAATCTGTCTTCGTACAGAAGTCATCAGTGTTGACGTGTTTGAAAAACCCTAATGGGCTTTCCAGTCCCAGATTGAACATCCCCAACCATATCAAGTCCTTATCTTTTATCTTATGAAGATTTTCTGCGACGGCATTATTGAGCAGAAGATATTTCTCCATCACCCGCTGGAATATCTTCTCTTCCTTCCTATCGTTTGCCTGGTCCACTAAGAATTCTAATGTGCCCGTCTTATGGCCTTTAGGAAATATCTTGCTAGGATCTATAAAGCATTCATTTGCATACGACAATCTAGAGAATGTGCTTATAGGATTGGATAATGAGTATATAGATGCTAACATTCTGGCTCCATAAAGACTGAATACAACGGCCTTACCCCACAACAACGAATATTTCGAAACTTTTACTACTTTTAAATTAATATTATTCCGATAAATATTTATAGTATATATATTTTGTGCTTGGATGCTCCTTACACATATAGAAATGAAAGGCCATAAGAAGGACACAGAAAAAATAATATTCTATGGGCGAAACGATAATGGCCTAGAGCTAATAGGGGAAGATATACAAGCATTCAATCAAATATTCAATGATCTGCGTCCCGTAAAGGTATTTGCATTATCTGAGACATTCTCTGAAAGTAAATTGAAAGAGAAGCTTCTCGATATACAATCGAAAAATGTATTCAGTGAGCTCAATATAGAGACTATAAAAACAGGCAACGGCTATAAGATATATGCGGAAGGCAATACACAATTGCTGAAGAAGCTCCCCACATATTTCAGCATAAAACCGGGATCAAAAAAATTCTTCAATGTAGAATTACTGAGACACCAGCTAGGATTCCCATTCCCGATAATAAAGAAGCATGATGAAATTTGGGTCCTTGAGAGACAGATGACATTAGAGGAGTTCCTCATGCTCAATACTGCATCATTAGACAGCGAATTCATGCATTGGGAGAAAGAAAAAAAAGTAGGATACTTGAGCAACACAAGAGAGCAGAAGACAAATTTCTTGAAAAGCATGGATCAAACCATCGCTGGAAATGAAAGCGATGATGAATTGACGGCAAAAATAGTAGATTTCTTCAACAACAACAAGGGAAAATATGGGATAATAGACAAGCCGATGTCACTATCATCAGCCATAAACAAGAAAGACATAAAGAAAGACGAGAATGGCAACATACAATATGATGTTTCGATAGACAAAGTGCTGCACTTCCATCACATAATAGGCTCTAGCGAAGAGATAGAGATGGACCTGGCCACTGGAAAAGCAAGAGTCATCACGACAAAATCAGATGAAGAGAAAGATATGGTGCAAAAACTTAACGCTGCACTTGAAAAACAGGACATAGTAATATACATCACACAGAACGGCCCGAAATATGATCTTCCGAAACTGAGGAATTTCGGACTTGAGATATTCGGAGAGCAGCCAGTAATAAAGAGCACAGCAGGATTCTTTTATCAGACAATAATCCGCGGAAACATAATCTTGGACTTAGCATCATACTCACAAAATTATTTTTCATGGACGATAGACAACAAATACGCGACGATAGTCAAGCTAATCACAGGACTGGATTTCGAGAAGAGCATAACATACGATGATCAGACAAGACTGACTCTTGAGGCCATACTGGGCAACAAGGAATCTGCAGAGATGATGAGAAAATATGATGTCGAGGATGTTACAGGAATGTCATTGACAGAGAGATATATCCTGCCGATGGTATATTTCAAGAGCAAGATCGCCAGAACAAGCCCTGAAATAATCAACGTGACCTCAAAAGCCAATTGGGCATTGGACCGTTATCGCCTGGACAATATCCTTGAAGGAAAAGGATTCTGGAAGGGAGTAAAGATGACCAAATACAATAAATTCTCGACATTCAAGGAATTCAAGAGGCTTGTGAGTGATGCTGAAGATGAGATGTTCGGTGATGAGAAACCGGCAAAGAACAGGACCCAAAAAGACTTCACAAAAGGGGCATTGTTCTATATTGCGCCGTTCACATCCATCTATAGAGAAGAATTGATGAAGAATCCTGCAATAAGAGAGGCATTCGAGTACCTTAAACGGCCTGATGCGACGCCGCTTGAAAAGACGGACATGATACTCACTATAGAAGAAGGGTATCTCATGCCGTATATATTTGATTCTGTATTCAAGAAAAGCCCATATGAAAAAGAAATATTAGAAAAATTCATCAAGCTGATATACACCTTCCCACCGATAAACAACAATGACAATTACTTCTGCTTCAACATTGAAGATACCGCCAAAAATGAGTTCAAAAGCCTGATGAAAGGATTGGGGACAGAATTGTCTAGAGGGAAGCTGTTCAACATAAAGAAAGGATCATTCATCCTATATGACGGCATAAACTTCTATAAGAAGGATGTTGATGCAAAAGGAAAGGCAGGGTTCAAGACGATATACCAATCGGAACTGATACACGATTTCATCGAATCATTATTCAAACAAGGCGCAGACCATGCAGTGAAGAAGATCACCACATTCTTCAAAGACCTGGATTCAGGGAATCTTGATAGGAACAAGATGATATACTTTAAGGAAAGCATGATAAAGGATTACTGGGACTATTCCAGTCCGGCACAGAAGCAGGAGAGAGTGAGAGCATATATGAGATTGGGCTTGAAAGAAGGCGATAAGATAGCATTCTTCAAGCTATATGAGAGCAAATATGTTTCTGTCGAAGAATTCGAGAAATATCCTGACGAGGCCGTTTTCGGCGAGGACATGAAAAGCTTTATCATCGAAGAATATCTTGCAAAGTTCGAGAATGGAAAAGCCAAGATGGGAGACCATAGGATAGGAAAATATTTCCTCCCGCTGGCGAAGTATTACGGCATCTCAAAAGAAGAGTTCTATTACGGATTGATAAGCGGCGACCATAACAAAGTCATCAGAAATGTACAATATGAGCTGTTCGATTGAATGTTTTAAACCATTATTCAGTAAATTATATATATCACTCCTGTATCTGTCTGTCCATGAAAGACATCTGGAACCTCAAAGACATAATAGGGAAAGAGAACAGCAACACTATAATAAATACCATAAAATCTGACGTAGAAAAATTCAAGAGATACAAGGAAAACCTAAATCTGCTGGATGAAAACAGACTTCTTGAATTGCTCCTTCTCAAGGAAAAGATAACTGAGAACATGATGCGTGTGGAATCATATTATTCTCTCAGGTTCTATGAGAACACTAAAGACAATGAGGCGACAGCAAAGCTATCCATGCTCAAGCAACTCGGCACAGAATTAGGCAATGAGACGATGTTTTTTTCATTATGGCTCATGAAGCTGGATGATAAGAGGGCGAATGCGCTGATCGACTCAAAAAAAGTTGAAAAATTCAGACACTATCTAGAGCGGATAAGGGCATTGAAGGACCACACATTATCAGAAGATATCGAGAGGATAATAAACCTCAAGAACATCGCATCATCGGGATTCTTCGACATATACGAGCACATAACGAGCGGGTTCGAATACGATTTCGATGGAAAGAAGATTAGCGAAGAAGAATTGAAAGTGAAATGCCGAGATCAAGATGCGAAGACAAGGGAGAGAGCATACAGGATACTCTTGGAGAAATATGCATCACACAAATCAGAACTATCAGAAATATACAGGAATATCGTCCTGGATTGGTATAATGAGGATGTGATCATAAGGAAATACTCCAAATCCATAAGTTCTAGGAACCTGAGCAATGACCTTGATGATAAGACTATAGAAGTATTGCTTAACGTTGTGCGGAAGAACAATAAGATGTTTCAGGAATATTTCAAACTTAAGCATTCGATGATAAACAAGACACTGAAAAAGGACAGGCAATTCAGGTTCTCGAGATACCATCTCTATGCGCCGTACAACATGAAACTCAAGAAGTATGATTATGAGTACAGCAAGAGATATGTCCTAGATACTTTCAGGCAATTCGACAAACGTTTCTATGATGCGGCAAAATCGACATTTGATGCGAAACATGTTCATAGCCATCCGCAGAAGAACAAGCGTGGGGGAGCATTCTGTTATCTTATAACGAACAAGCATATGCCGTACATACTGCTGAACCATACTGATGACTTGCGGGACATGTTCACATTAGCGCATGAGTTCGGTCACGGCATACATGACGTCCTGAGCATGGATCAACCAAACTTGATACAGCATGCGCCACTCCCGATGTGTGAGACAGCGTCTATATTCTCAGAGATGATACTTGCAGACAGGATATTGAAAGAATCAAAGAACAATGAAGAGAAGAAATATATCCTGATGAATCTTCTAGACAACCAGTACGCTTCAATAACACGACAGGCATACTTTGTGATATTTGAGATGTTTGCACATGATAATATAATAAAAGGCATACAATTAGAGAATCTCGACAAAGAATATCTAGAACTGCTCAAGGAGCAATTCGGTACAATGGAAGTCCCTGAACCATTCAAGAATGAATGGAATTACATCCCGCACATACATGAGACTCCATTCTATTGTTATGCATATGCATTCGGCAATTTGCTCGTGCTCTCTTTATATGATATGTATAGAAAAGAAGGCAGAAATTTCATAGATAAATATGTCAATATCCTGGCAAGCGGAGGCTCAAAGAGCCCGAAAGAGCTTCTTGCAGGCATAGGCATAGACATGGCCTCTGAACAGTTCTGGCAGAGAGGGTTCGACATAATAAAAGAAGAAATAAATCAATTAAAAAAACTTGGTTAGGGCACCTATTTCAACTGTATCCTATGCCCGTTCTTTATCAGGAAGACATCCTTGTTCTCCCTATAGCCTAATTCTTCTGCAAGCTCCAGGAATTGCTCCATTGTTGCGATCTCTGAATGGGTCGGGATGAGATTTTTTGGTTTGATCAAGTTTATCAGATCCCTTGCATCCTCTCTCGCGCCATGTCCTGACACATGGATGTCACGGAATATCCTCACTTTCTTCTTCTTCAATTCTGCTTCCATCTTTTCCCTGTTCCTTATATTCTCCTCGCCAGGGATTATGGTGCATGAGAATATGACTATGTCCTCCTTCTTGAAATGGAAATAGTTGTTGAATATCATCCTTGCAAGGACAGATTTCGGCTCTCCTTGATGTCCTGTAACTATGAACACATAATCTTCTGGCCTCTTGCATTTCTTCAAGAAATTCTGTACTTGCTGCCTATACTTTATCATCTTCCCTGTCTTTGAGAACTCAATAACTTTTATGTTCTCTCCCGCACGCACATATTTTTCTAGGCTCCTCCCCAAAAAAACGACTTTCCTGTTCAATTGTTTTGCGAACTCCATTATGCTCTTCAATCTGGCTAAGTGACTGGAGAATGTGCTTACAACCATCGCCTTTCCTTTGCTGTTCGATGATATCATGACCTCTCTCAATAATTCTTTAGCGACCGATTCTGAAGGAGTCTTTATAGGCTTTCCGGCATATAATGAATCCATTATCATCACTTTCACATCCTTCAACTGCTCCATCCTTCCGAGGTTGGACTTTGCGCCAAGAGTTGGCTGATTGTCCAGCTTGAAATCATTCGCATAGACGACTTTCCCATACTTTGTGTGTATGACGACCATCGCCGTGTGTATCACTGAATGCGTGATGCTTATGAACTCTATCTTTATGTCATCTGAAACCTTGAAAGTGCTGTTCACATCATGTGCAATTAGCTTATTCGGGATTTTAATCTCCTTATCTTCAAGCAATACCTTAAGAACTTCTATAGTATAAGGAGTCCCATGGACAGGGCACTTGAATACTGGAGCAAGAAATGGTGCTGCTCCCACATGATCGAGATGTGCATGGCTGATGCATATGGCCTTGACTTTAGGGATCCAATCCTTTATGACGCTCACATCAGGCACTGCCTCTATCCCTGTCAATGTCTTTAGCGATAAATCTACATCATCGTCATCCTGTGTGTAATGTATATAATTCTGCAGGTGCAATCCCATATCAAGAATTATCACTTCATCGTCTACTTTTACTGCTGTGCAGTTCTTTCCTACTTCTCTATAGCCCCCTATGGGCATTATTTCTATCATTTAATCAATCCTCTGTATCTATCTATTATTAGATATAATTTTATATATTTATTAGTTTATTTTTTTATTATCACTTATTTTATCGATTATTTCGTCTTTCAACACTTGTTATTCCTAATCTAAAAAAAGATAAGAAAAAGAGTTTAAAAATTTATCCTAATCGTATCGTGTCGCGTAATTGAATGTGTCTGCAATTGACTTAATATTTCCATCCTTATCATGCGTTATCTTTATATCGTTTCTTGAACCGGTTATATGTTCATCGCTGAAATTTTCTGGATCGAAAGCAGATTCCGAGCTAAAATAGTTTGATGCCAACACCGAAGGTTTATCTTCCTTCTTTATCACTTTGCCCCATGGAATAGACCTTACCCTTCCATTGCCTGTTATGTCTATATTATCATCTAAATTCACCATTGAAACTTTATAATTAAAAAGACCGCTTTCTTGACAATAATTTACTCCTTCTTCGCTCAATGTAAGAATTACGTTTGGACCATTAATTTTCAGATTGTCCACAAGTGATTTCTTGACGCCAAAATTACCGATATTACCCGTCTTATCGACAGTTATTTTATCAAAATGTGCATTTATCAACATTTGATAATCAATTAAATTCTCATTATTTAATTCAACAAGCTCTTCTCCTATTCTTACAAATTTTACCATATCATATAAGTCTTTCATTGTTAACTCCTCGTATAAACCTTTATTAATATCTTTATAGGGATACTTCTTTATTTATAAAGTTTTTCATTATTACACAGTAGTTACACCTAAAGCCATATTAAGAAAAATGCGGGGGGTAGGACATTCGCCGTCTATTACGGATTCGAACCCACGAAGGCACTAAGCCAACAGATATCTCAACTATCCATATGCGAATAGCGGATAGGCATTTGCCTCAGAGTGCTTGAGTCTGTCCCATTTGGCCACTCTGGAACCCCCGCATTAATAGATAGGAGAAAATATCACTTTATAAAACTTATTGTAGAATTAATCAATATAAGAAAAATTAACTGACATCAACTATTCAAGCCCTTTCAACTTCTCTTCAATTGATGCAAGCGATGCCTCAAGCCTTTCAAGATCCGAACGCTCATGTTTTGGTTTGTCCTCTGATCTTTTCTTCTCGGCATGCCCTTCAGGCCTTTTGACCTCTACGTGCTTAGAACGCTTGAATGCACCCATTATTTCAGTGTTATAATCAGGAAGCTTTTGTGTAAGGCGATTGTTCAAGTATGCAAGCTCCTTTATGGATTGTTTCAAATCCTCTAAATGCTTCAGTTTTTCCTGTCGTATCATGAGTATCCTATGATAGTTCTGCAGGCTCATGAGGCTTTTTTTCGTGGATTCCAGAAGATGTCTTCTCGTGTCTGAAGGGCTCTTTACAGAGACGTAGTAAGATTCTTCATCCCTTGAAACCTTTTTTTTGGAAACCATTTTATTTATTCGTTGTCGAAAAATGCAGTATCGATGAAAGCGAGCCTCTTGGCTATCTCATTGACATTCTTCTCCCATTCCTGCAATTCTTGATCCTCTTGTGTCTTCAACTCCTTTATCTTTGCCAATTCCTGTTTTGTCTCTTTGAGTTTCTTCTTCATGACATCTATTATGTCGAGGACTTCCTTGTAATTGTCTATCTTCACGAATACTGGAACGTTTTGCATATTATCACCTTTAAGCGAACACCTTTTTATCTATCATCAACATCTTCTTGTAAAGCAACTCCATGTTATCTTTACAGAGGGTTATTGTCGATTCTTCCTGTCTGAAAGTATCTAATATCTTGCCTATTTTCTCATCCTGTAGGCCCAATACCTCTTTGACTTCGCGCATTTCAGAGAATACCTTGCTATAATCTGTACCCTTTACGAAAACATCATATGGGACGTCTTCTGGGACATGATGCTCTTTCAATTCTATTTCTTCAAATTCAGGTATTTCATAATTTTGCTTAGGGAGAGAAATGTCTTGGATGGCTGTCGGCTGTGGGGGCTCGACACCAAAATCCTGCATCGTAGGAGGCTCTATCTCCTCTTCATAATATGGCTCGTAATGCTCCCAATCCGGCTCCTTCCATTCAGGATCCGACAAGAATAACTGGTTGAGGTCTGTAGACAAGTCTTCAGGTAATGAACGGAGGGCATGATCATGATATGAACCGCCGCTTGTAGGCGGGCCCTGCAGCTCTTCTAAAGGAGAATCTAAAGGAGGCTCTAACGGAGGCAATTGCTCGGACGCATTGCTCGGCTCATCCAATGATGGAAGGACCAGTTCTTCACCTAATTTGGTGCCTTCTATGCTCGGTAGATCAGTATTTAACGAATCTAGATTGAAAGACTTCTGTGCCGGCACATTCTGTTCTTTCTTATTCAAGAAACTAAATAATCCCATAAACACCCCTTTTTACGACTTTACCTCTGAGAATAATACTTTTAGATACTATTAAAAGTTTTCTTATTATTATATAATAGTAAAGAAACCTGTCCGACTGATTTCTGACGGAAAATTTTTATTAGAGAAACGCATGCTCAATATATGCACGAGATAAAAGAATTTCTCAGAAAATCTGCAAAAAGAAATGGGAGAGACAATGGCCTAATACAATGCACCCTTTGCCCGCATAACTGCATAATATCAGAAGGCAAAACAGGGATATGCGGAACAAGGGTCAATAAAGGAGACAAACTCTATAGTCTTGTTTACGGCAAACCATCTGCGATGCACATAGATCCTATAGAGAAGAAGCCATTATATCATTTCCATCCTGGATCAGGGATATTATCCGTAGGCACTTTAGGATGCAACCTGTTCTGCAGGGGATGCCAAAATTACGATATAAGCAGAGGACCTATAATCAGCCTGCCAGATGTCGCGCCAGAAGACATAATATCCGAAGCCATAGAACACGATATCAAAATGATCGCATATACTTATAATGAGCCGACAATATTTTATGAATACATGATGGACATCGCCAAATCAGCAAAAAAGAACAGGATAAAGAATGTGATTGTAAGCAATGGATTCATCAACGATGCTCCTCTTAAAAAACTCCTAAGATATGTCGATGCGGCAAACATAGACCTGAAAGGCTTTAATGAAAGATTCTATGACGAATACGCCAACGCTAAACTCGCGCCAATACTAGAAAATCTTAAGACAATAAAAAAAAGCAATACTTGGCTCGAGGTCACGAATTTGATAATTCCTGAATTGAATGATGATGAACAGGAAATGAGAGAGATGTGCGAATGGATGGATAAAAATATCAAAGACACCCCTTTCCATCTCTCAAGGTTCTTCCCATATTACAAAGCGCAGGACAAAGAGATGACGCCGAATAAGACATTGATGAAGGCGAAGAGAATAGCCGAAGACACAGGTATAAAATACGTATATATAGGCAATATGGGATTGAATGAAAACACATACTGCCATAATTGCAACAATCTATTGATAAAAAGGCGCCCGACCGTATCTGCCATAGGCATCATAGACGGAAAATGCAACAAATGCCGGAAAAAAATACCTGGAATTTTTAATTGAAAGAGAAAAAATTCGGGCAACACGGACGGTTTACGGAATAAAAAGGCATAAACACTTTAATTCTTCTACAATAAAAAAACCATGAAAAAAAAGCTGTTTAGAAGAATAAAGAAAATTCTAAAAAAAATAACAATAGCGATATTCTTCATAATGACGATAACTTCGGCATACTCCTTGAATTTTTCAGAGATAATGTACAATCCCCAAGGCAGCGATACAGGCAGGGAGTGGATCGAGCTTTCAAATCCTGAATGCGAGGATCTGGAGGAATATGGACTGTTTGAGAATAATATAAATCATCGGATGACTATGTATTCTGATGGGACATGCGACTATCCCATAATTTGCGATGATTGCTTATTATTGCTGAATGAATATAATATATCCTCTAGGACCTATGAGAGCTCGTTCACTCTCAGCAATACTGGAGAATATCTGGGATTGAGCCTGAATAACACAATCATCGATTCAATTAATTACACAGGCATGGAGAATATTGAAGGCATGTCAATAACGAGATATGATGGATGGATACACACTTTACCGACGCCAGGATATTTTGTTCTTCAAAACGATCCTATAAACAACTCAACAAATAATATTACGAATGCCAGTCTGAACATCACAGTCAATGAAACAATAAATATCACGATCAATGAAACAATCAATGTTACATCCAATGAAACAATAAATATCACCGCAAACCTGACAACCGACGATGCAGTAAATGAAAGCGCGTGCAATATCACACTAGGAATAAGGATAAAAGACGACAGATCGGTATACAATAACAAAGAATCAATAAAATTCTACAACACCATAAATGCAAGTCTGGGTTACAAGATAGAATACTCTATAGACTATTGGGTCGAGGATATTTATGGAAATATGCTGAAAAGCAACGTTCAGACGAGCAATCTTAATGAAAAAAGCTACACTCCCTCCGTTGATGAAAGGACTGTCGTAATAGTCATCAAAAATCAGCTTGCAAACATCACTTGCAATAAGTCTACACAGGTCAACATAGTCAATAGCTCTGCAGAAAAAATAATCATAGTGAAGAACCTTGATTACAGGGAAAAAGAGTGTGATAAGTGCAATAAATGTGAAAAATATGAATCAGAGAACGGATTAGATGAAGGTTCTAGATTGAATATCGAATTGAAAGAAGACATCCTAGAGATAGACGCATATAGGGGAGATGATAGGAAATATGTTGTGAATGCAGAGCTGAAAAACGAAAAGAACAGGAAAGTTGCTGGTTTGCTGAAGATGCGCCTAGAGAAATATTCGGGAACAATCATCGAACTCCCATTGCCGAAAGAAGAATGCGGAGATTTTTCTATAATAACGGAAGGTTTGGGGATTGTCGATTCAAAAACATATTCCATTGAATGTGATGATGACACTTTAAAAGAAGAAAATCGTTCAATTCAATCCATGGCACAAAAAACTCCGGGAGATGGCAGAACTTCGATAACAGAAAATCACACAAAAAATATCTCACAATTTTTCCACGAGCCATCAATAACCGGACAAGTCGTTTATGAATCAAAGAATGAGAAGACGAAAGAATATGGCTTGATAGGGATAATCGTGCTCGTATCAGGCACAGCGTTATACGCGCTATACAGAATAATTCTTCATAAAAAATTGTACATGAACAAATGATACAAAGGAAAAAATCTGTTTTTCCGGGCTTTGGAAACGCCTCAGCGTTTCCAAAACATAAGAAATTTCCAAAATTTCCGGGCTTTGAAATTATCGAAGATAATTTCAAAACATAGAAAAATACTTCATATTTTTCAGGCTTTGGAAACTCCTCAGCGTTTCCAAAAGATTTATAAAAAAGATGATGCTCTTCTAAACCATGAAAGACAAAGAAATCAAGGAGTTTATAGCTAAAGGACACATACTCTGTAAAGTGATTTTCGAGATGGCCGGCAACCCGAAAGAACATGTGGAATCCACATTAAAGAAGTATATATCTGCAGTGAAAGAGGATCCTAATTATATATTCATGAACGAATTTTATGCTCCTACGGAGGAAAATGATGGAGTATGGAGCACATTCTTTGAATCAGATGTATTGGTGTCTAATTTCGAGAAGCTCAATCTGATGTGCTTCAATCTCACTCCTGCAAGCATAGAGATCGTCGAACCAGAAAACTTCAACCTTACACAAAAAGAATTAACTTATTGGTACAATGACCTGCTGTCCAAACTCCACGAAGTGTCTGTAGCATTAAAAAATTATGGTTCGGAGAACGAAATGCTCAAAGTCAATCTCAACAGGGCAATAAGAAACAGCATAGTCCTATCATTGACAGAGCCAAAGACCACAGAAGAGATATCATCTAAAGTAGGCATAGATAAAGAGCATATACAACCATTCATAGATGCGCTCGTAAAGGAAAAGAGCATAATCGTTGAAGGGAACAAATATATGAAAAAATGAAGAATTCTAAGAAAAAAATAGATAAGAAAAAAACGGTCAAGAAAAAAATAGATAAGAAACAAGTAGTTAGGAAAAAAGTTGAAGATGAGCCGTCAATGAAGAAAAAAGACACTAAAAACATAATTGAAAAGCCCAAGATTAAACAAAAAGTACGAATTGAAAAAACGAAAACAAAAGAAACCGGGCAAGAAATAATCCCTATAGAAGAAAAGATAGTTGAAACAATTATAGAGGAGAAATCAGAACCTGTTGCTGAAACCATTGAAGAGCCACCAATCAAACCGATAAAAACCAGAAAAGAGAAAAGGACTGTCCTGAGGGATGAGGGTGACTTCGATGATGAAAAGAACAAGGTTGAAGCGTTGCTTTTTGCGCACGGAAAATACATAGATGAGACATTAATATCAGAACTGTGCGGCATAGATAAGAGAAGAATAAAAAAAATACTTGAACAATTAAAGCAGGATTATGAACAGAGGGACAATGCATTGACGATATTCCAGGAAGGCAATAGCTGGAAGATTAATGTCAGGGAAAAATATCTTTCTATAGTGCGGAAGATTGTCGCAGACACAGAGCTGCCCAAATCAGTCATGGAGACGCTTGCAGTAATCGCTTGGAAGTCGCCGATATACCAATCAGAGGTCGTCAGGATAAGAGGAAACAAATGTTATGATCATATTGAAGTGCTTGAAGAAGCGGGATTCATATTGAAAGATAAAAAAGGAAGGAGTTACGTATTGAAGACTACAGATAAATTCTACAATTATTTCGAGATAGACCACGGGAATCTTAAGAGCATATTCGAAGAAGTCAAGATTCCGGTAAAAGAGGAGCAGAAAACTCTCGAAGACGACGTAAAAGTCCCGGAAAACCTCACCATAAACGAGAAAATTGAGCAGATAGAAGTGAAAAGATGGACAGAGACAGACGAAGAGAAAGAGCAGCACAGGCAATTCTTGGATATGATGGAAGGAAAAATAACTGATGTGCAACAAAAGAATACATTGTTAGAGGAAGAGTTTCCAAGCCGAAAAAAAGAGGTCACGATAGTAGAGCAAGACATATTAGAAAACGTCAATAAGGAAGACGCGAATACGAACGGCGAACAACCTGCTGAAGACCATAAGAGATCCAAATCATTGACAAAAAAACAGCTCGAGAAGAAATTCAAGGACGACATTCTGCGTGTAAGAGAAAAGATGGAGAAGAAATGAGCATAATCTCGGTCGTCGGGACATCAGGAGTCGGAAAGTCATTTTTGGTAAAACAATTGGCCTCTTTAAAATCATGCCCGGCATTTTTCGAAGGAGAAGAAGGTACGATTTCCGAAAAGATCCTTAAACAGGTATTCCAATCCGATGACCCTCTTCCTAGATGGAAATTCTTTGTTGGGAGATATGTACAAAATCTTTCCAAAGCAAGAAAGATATCTGATATAGGCATAGATTGTTTCGTGGATGGCGCCACGTTGAGCCAAGAAGCGATACTCCCTTATGAAGACCCTAAATATAGGCCGAGCATAATTAAAATAATGAACAAAGACCCCTCTCTTGAATCTGATAAAATAATAGTTCTTATCGCTTCAAAATCGTATATAAAAAAAGCTATCGATTCTAGAAAAAGGACATCAGAACAGAACAAAAACGCCTTGAAGAGGGCCCTTTTTATACAGAATGAATATATAAAACTTGCCAAGAAAAACAAAAAATGCATACTTATAGACCGAACCAATCTAGAATTCACTAGAGAAAAAGATCTTTTTATAATACTGAAAAAGACAAAAATAGGAATGGAGAAGAAATGATATCTGTCGATATCGAGTCCAGCGGCGGAGATTTTCTCAAGCACGGCATATTCCAGATCGGCGCAATAGATACCGATAATCCTAATAATTATTTCTTGGAGACATGCAGGATTGACGAAGACGATGAGATAGACATGCAAGCGATAATTATAACTGGTGCGACAGAGGAATCATTGAGGGATGAGTCATTGCAGAGCCAAAAGGAGATGCTCGAGAAATTCATCAAATGGATGGACACAGTCCAGGTGAAGAATTTTCTCTGCCATAATCCTCAGTTCGATCATGCATTCATAAGATGCAAATTGAGCAAATACGGTCTCCCTGACATGCTGTCATGGAGGGCTTTTGACTTGCACAGCCTCGCAAGCGCCATGTTCTTAAAAACTACAGGGAGCCTCCTCATAAGGGAGGGTGAAAGCGGCATGAGCCTGTCTGCAATAATAAAATTCTGCGGCATAGAGTATGAACGTGGAGAACACAATGGATTAGAAGATGCTGAATTGACTGCAGAATGCTTTGCAAGGATAATGTATGGAAGGAACTTGCTGAAGAAATATTCTGAATATCCTGTGCCGGAGTATCTGGTGAAAAAATGATTATCGTCAAATGTCCTAAATGCAAGCATGACATGAAATATGACCCGAAGGCAGGTCTTATCACGGAAAAGTCTAAGCGCTGCGTCTATTGCGGACACACGTTCAAGATCCATTCTGACCAGAAGAAGTCAAGGATTGTAAGAGTTGAGAAATGAAATCCTAAATATTCTTGCCCATGTACGCCATTATGTGAAGTGGTCCTGTGACTACAGTAGGAATGACAGAATGCTTCAATAAATCATACCCCGCATCTTTCGTTTCCGGGATTATAGACAAAATAACACCTGCGCCTATGGCAATCCCTTCTAAAGTAAGGGCCTTTTTCGTAATGGAGTAAACGGCTCTGCAAGCATCTTCAGTGAAAGATTCT
>CAZQDS010000007.1:0-25439 GCA_964591655.1 uncultured Methanosarcinales archaeon | reverse complement strand
TTTCGGATTTGCAGGAGGGAAATTGTCGTGCTATCCCGCCGGATCACAGAATGAGTGCAGCTTCGATACAAGGCTATGCACAATGAACAGTGCAGGAACAGCCAAATAATCGAATCTTCTTTTATTTTATTTATCAAAATATTTATAAAAGAAAATATACAAGGCATACTTATTAATATTATGAGGTGTGGTCATGGATAATAAAGAGAAAAACAACCTATTCTTATTGACTATCGTTGCGATTGTCGCGATAGTCGCAATCGTCATAATGATCGCTACAAGCGGATCAAGCAATTACGGGTTTACATCTGGAACTTCAGAAGATTACGTAGGACAGGCAGTGAGAGTAGCCGCTGACAGTTCATCTGCTGAAGACAAAATCACCTCATCATCCGCAACGAAAACAACAAATATAGGATAGAATATGTCTATGTGTACCCATGAAGCCTCATAATTTTTCAATTTTTAAAAAACACGATTTTTTAATCTATTTTTCTTCTTTTTTCTTGTTCTGTATAATCATATTCGGATCATTTTCCTTGATGTCCAATTATAGGGATTTCTATTACTCAGAGTACGAGAAGAATGATGTTTATGAGAGTGTTGCACAAAACAACAACATGAATATCACTGAATCAAAAAAATATGTCGAAGACATAACAGAGAACATTTTCGGGTTCTTCAAAGGGAAGCAGGAATTGCATCATTTCAATGACGAGGAGAGATCGCATATGGAGGATGTGAAATTCGTTATCTCAGGCATCAATTTCATCTATTACAGCAGCACAATATTCTTCATAATGATATTCTTGATATTGTATCTGTTATCAAAAAAAGATAAATTGCTATTCATAGAGCATCTTTCGAGAATGATACTTTATGGAGCGAGTGCTGCATTGATAATCCTCATTTTGCTTTTCTTATGGTCCGTATTCAGTTTCGACACGCTGTTCTTCCTGATGCATTTGACAATTTTCCCGCAGGGCAATTGGATGTTTGATTCATCGTCATTGCTTATAACATTGTTTCCGGAGAGATTCTTTTTCGACATGGCATTGAGGATTTTCGTCTATGCGATATTCCAGGCAGGAGTCTTCTTCTTGATAGGGTATTGGTTGAGGAAGCAAGTCAGGCTTGCAAAAAATATCCATAAGAAGAAGTGATTTGCGCGATGCAAGTCATCGCTTCAATTTCAAGTCTATGAAATCTATCTCTTCTGAGGGACCTGAGCGGGAGCCTTTAGAATTGTACAGGTACTTGAGCATTATAAGAGTTATTATCGTAGTCAAGAAACTCATGAAAACCACAGCGGAATAAATCTCTTTGGTTATCACACCGAGCAGAATACCATTCAATGCTATTATGAATGCAACTTCCCCTCTCGGAGCCATCCCTGTCCCGACTATCAATGCATCTTTCTTCTTGAATCCCATCTTATATGCAGTATATCCGGAGCCGACCATCTTTGTTATTATGGCAACTGCAGTCAATGCGATGATGAACCAGAACAATGTCACGAATGCACCCAACTCTACAACTATCCCTATGCTTATGAAGAATATCGAAGTGAATATTATCTCAAAATATTCGCTTCCTGCAAGCAATGTATTGATGGCTTTGCTCTTGCTCAAACTCACCCCTACAAGAAACGCACCCACTATCGGTGCCAATCCTAGTGCATATGCTATGTAGCTGAATAGGAATACTATCGCCAATCCTAATACGAATGTCTGCCTTGGCGCAGTCTTTATGACTTTCTCATTGAATAAGTCGAGTATCCAAGTCAATATTCTCTCTCCGAAGAATAGCATGAACAAGACAAATCCTATTACCATCGCTAACTTTAAAATTATTGCTGTAGGGCCGATTCCTTCAGGGACACTTATTATTATCGATAGTATAGATAAACTTATTATGTCGTCTATGACTGCTGCGCCGATCATTGCCTTTGCAGTATCTGTCTTTATCTTCCCTATCTCCTTCAACACCGATGATGTTATGCCTAGGCATGTAGCTGTCAATGTCGCCCCTACGAATATTGACACGTATACGTCATACCCGAACAATACGGATACGGCAAATCCTCCTATCAATGGAAGCAACGCGCCGAAGAAAGCTACATAAAAATTTTTTTTAGTGTATACCTCTTTTATATTAGAGTTCAATCCAGCGACAAATAGCAGGACGATAGAACCAAGATTTGCTATCACCGCTATCGTTCCATCATATTCCGCTATCCCCAATATGCTCGGGCCAAGTATTATGCCTAAAACAATTATCCCGACACTGACTGGTTGTTTTAATTTCTTGGATATTATAGTGCCAATTATTGCAAAAATAAGCATTGCAGCAAGCACCATGAATATCTTTACGTCAGCCATGGTGTAATTCAGAAAAAGGGTATTTATATTTGTTATGATATTTAGGATTATTCCTTCCTGAAAGAATCTATCTTAGGATCCAATAATGAGACATAATCCTGTGGAGCCATGATTATGGAATCATTATGCGTACCTGCACTGAAAACTATCCGTTCTTTTTCAAGGAGCCCGCTGTCCATATATACAGGAATATTGAACAATATGCCGAATGGAGGGACGCTTCCTATCGTGCACCCTGTCATCTCAAGGACTTCATCTGGACTCGCTAATGCGATATTCTTGCTGTTGAAATATAATCTCAGTTTCTTTAAGTCAATCTTCTGGTCGCCGCCTATTACTACTTGAATGAATTCATAATATTTTTCTGATCTCCCATCAGAATCTCTTCTCTTCTCGACCTTCAAAACTATCGCCTTCGCTGCCTCATCAAGATTCGTCCCGCGGATCTTTGCGGCATCCTCACTACGATGAACATGCTCATGAGTGATATGCTGATATTTAATCCTATTCTTATCAAGAAGCTCTTTGATTTGAAGGAATGTTTCGACTGTCATGAATTAACAGATTGGGCGTTATTTATATGTATTTTGCTTAGAATGTAATCGGAAACCGCCTGCCTTGGAAGTTGATTCACTTCATATCCTTTATACTTCATCAAAAAGAACGGCATGCTTGCGAGATCGAGCACATTATGAGATATTATTTTCATTATGCTGTGATCCTTTATTGCCAGGAGATAGTTGTTGTAATATTCAGGTATATTTGCTGACTCTACATCTCCTCTCCTGTCTATCCCCAGCTCGGTCTTTTCTAAGAATTTGAGTTTTGAATAGGCATAATTGTTGCTCTTTGAATATCCCTTGAAGAATTCCAGATATAAGTCACCGAATTCAAATTTGGGGAGTGCAATCCTATTCACGAATGCCCTTGCCTCAAGCAACGGCTTGTCATAGGGTATGCCGTTGAAAGTCATCACGACTTCATGTTTCTTGAATTCTTCTATAGTCTCGTTTATCAACCGTCTCTCTTCCAAAGGCGTCCTCGCAAACAATATCCTTATTATGAACTCTCCATTCTTGACATAGCCCAATGAGCTCATAAGCATCTGCGATTCATCCCTTGATAACCCTGTGGATTCTGCATCCCAGAATACATATTTTTCATCAATTCCCTTAAGGTCTAAAGAATATATCTCTTTTATGTCTGAAAGCCTTATTTGATATTCAAAATCATATTTAGATACATCAGTAAATATCTCTTCACCATTCATATGACGGATGTTCCTCTTCATCAACTCGAACAATAATTTTCGGAAATTCCTGTTGCCTGTACGTGCAAGTATATGAGAATCCAAATGTATGAGTCTCGATATCTCTTCAATATGTTCATTCAATGGACAAGTCTTATTGAAATCTGTCGATGAGAGCATATCTAGCATCTTTATGTACCATTCATGATTCTGCTCTCCAGTGATTATCTTCCATTCATCGTTACCTATGATTTTTGCGATGCCATCTGAATATCCATTTATGTCATTGATGAACAATATCTTATTGTCTATGCTCGTTCCATCATTCCATTTCTTTATATTGGAGTATTTCCCTATGGATTTATAGAAGGCTCTTTTGTTGAGATAATCTGCCCGTTTGTGCTCTATGAGATAAGATTCCCCTCCTGCTTCCAACCTAAGGTCTGACTCCTTTGAATTAGATGTCTTCTTATGATGTGTTATTCTAGGATCATATATCTTCTGTATCGGTGCTTTGAAGAAATCCTTCATGTCAGGCATATTTTTCATCTGAGGGTCGAGCTTTTGGATTACAGTCATCAAGAACGCAAAGTCGTATTCCATTATTTTCGCTATCTGGGTGTTCGCTCCTGGAGCCGTAAGGAGGTGTCCTGTCTTGCATTTCTCGAAATCGAAGAATTTAGGCAGATTAATCCCGTACCCTACCTTCAACTTGTTTCTCTTTCCCCTAGGTATCAGCGAAGTGTTGTTCGGATGCCTCACGTAATAAACCAATCTTCCTCCTATGAAAGAATTTGCGACCTTGTGCTCACGGAGATCCTCCCCGGAATAATACAGCTCATTTGCAATATTCTTTATCGTATCATAATGCCAGGGCCTCAATCCCATTATTTCAGAAGGCAATATCCCAGTACGCTCCTTTATCCCTGGATATGAATCGTCTATTATGTTCGCAATGCTTATCCCTTTCTTAAAGAAATATTTCTTCGAGGAGAGTGCAAAATTTATTTCTTTATCGGCATTCTTTATCCGGGTATGCAACTCCTTGACAGGATGGCCCTTGTCATAAAACTCCATTATCATATCCTCTGTAAAGAATTTTGTTATTGCATTCTTGAAAGACCCTGCATCAGTTTTATCCCATGTTATGAATCCCATGTCCTTCAATGCAGTCTTCGGTGTTGATGAACCATCAATAAGATTTGACCACGTCACTAATTTATTGAATAATGAAGAGTTTATCCTCTTCATCAGGCTATAGTTTATCTTTTCTTCGCAGTGTTCATCGTTGAAAGCTTCCACTTCTCTCTTGACATCGATATATGGGTATAGTATGGCTGCAGAGTTATTCCCATCCTTATAATGTCTGCAGCTTATCCTTATGCCTACAGGATGGTCGAGGCTTTTCATGAATTCCAGCTCATCTGGAGCCAATTCCTGTTCAAGCACCGCATTTTCTAGATTTTCTAGATTTGTCTTTTTGCTCATCATATCACATTTCTCTTCAAATAATGTTATGCAAGGATTTTATTCTCGATAATGTCTCGACCGATGCCTTTTCATCTTTCTTAGACAATCCTACGATAAATTCTGACATTAACTTGTCCTGCTCTTCTTTGAACAAATGCAGCCTTACAAGATTCGCATATGAGTGGATGTTGCCGCCTGATTTTTCCCTCAATAGACCTATCACTTCATAAGGATACTTGCTCAGTATGCCTTCATCGACAAGAGTTTTTATTGCCTTATATGCTTTTATCCTCTGCTCTACATCGAAATCGAATTTCATCTGACCATTCGATAATCCTTTTATTTTTGGCTCATCAGTCAGCAGGCTCTCTATATCCATCTCATCCTCATCTCTAAATAAGAGCAAGTCATCAGTGCCATCATCTATCTGATTCGTCAAGTGAGCATATAATTCTTTTAGATGTTTGGGGAAAAAATCACAGTTTTCAGGTATAATCTCCAAAGGCACATCTCTTATGAATTTTTTTGCAAAAGACGATGATTTGCTGGTCATTATAGATGCGAGAAAATTCGCGACATTCTTTCTCTTGTCTGTCAATACAGAATTCTCATACTCTTTGTTCAAAGACTCTCTTGATGCCAATAACTCCATTGATTTGTATAATATTGAAAGAGGGTCAACTCCCAATAGTCTTGAAAGCTTTTCAGTATATAGCAATCTTTTCGTCAGGTTAGTTGTCTTCCCTAACGTGAATGATAATTCTTCCATCAATTTTATCTGTTGTTCAGGGGTTTCCTTTTCGCTGAACCTGGAATAAAAATCGAAGACATCCAGTTTTTTCAATGAATTGAAATCATCTGCTGAATGCTTGTATTTGATGAAGAAATCTGCAGGGTCATTCTTCCCGGAGTCTGACGCATCAGGGAGCACCACTGCTTTAGCTTCTGATCTAGTATCGAAAAGTACGGTGAATGCTTTCTTTGTTGCTAGTATGCCTGCATTATCCATATCATTCACTAGGTATATCTTGTCAAAGAATTTTGACAGCATCTTTGCATTCTCTTCGGTCAATGCTGTACCGCCATTGCCTACTGCCGGTATGTTGTTCATCTGTGATATGTCTACATCCATATATCCTTCCATGACGAACACATGTTTAGGTTTAGGTATCGATCTTAGCACCCTGTCAAGGCCATATAATAGTCTGCCCTTCCTGTATAACGGGTATCCGAAATTTGTCTCATCAGGAAGATTCAGGAATTTAGGATATTTTTCAGGGTTCTCTGCTCGCTTCAGGAATTCTGGGTCTATCCTTCCGGAAAATCCTGATAGTTCTCCTGACGCAGTATTTACTGAGAATATTATCCTATTACTGAATGTCTCATAATAATCGTAAGGATTTATTGAATGCAACGGTTTCCCTTCCCTCAATTTTACTAGTCCCTGACGCGCCATTTCAGGTATTGCAAATCCTTCTTCTATAAGATAGTTCATCAATCCATATGTTTGTCTTGAATCAGGAGCATATCCTATGTTGAATTTATCTATTGCATTCTCATCATATCCTCTTGATATGAGGTAATCGAGTGTTTTGCTCACATTTTGCTTGAAATATTTTTGTGCAGCCAAAAGCACCTCTCTTGTCTTCATGTCCTCGTTCAGGAATCCTGTCTCTGGAGAGATTCTTTCCTTAAGAGACATATCGTAGTCCCTTATTTTCCTGGCTGCTCCTGTGAAGTCCGTCTTGAAATAGTCCATGAAGAATGAGAATACGTCTCCGTATTTCTTGCATCCGACGCAAAAATATGTTTGCTCAGAATTGTTTATCGTCAATGGACCATTCTCTGATGGACCTTTGGAAGGATCGTGTTTCGTCAATGGACAGGGGATAGTCCATATATTATTGCTATAACGCTGCAGGCCATCTCCAAGTGTCCCTGTGCCGTCTTTTTTCTCCACTTCAGCGATGACGTCAAGTATGTTTGTATACTGAAGTATATCCCCAACAAACGAATAATCCATTCGTGCTCGAAACAATAACAAATTTAAATACTTTATTATTACCTACTTATAAATGGTTAAAAAATTCGCCATTTAAGAAAACTGTTTATAAAGCATTAAAAAAGGAACAAGATGATGGATAATACTACAGATTCGGACATAGCAGGCGTGATTAAAAAAATAATGGCTAAGCCAAGAGATATGTTTTACTTCTATTTCTTGAAAGATTATAGGTCAGAACTATTGGATGCTCACATACATTTTCCAGAGAATAGGACGGAAACGCTTATAGAATTGCAGATGATGGAAACGATATTGTCAGAAGATATAACCAGCGTAAATTATAGGGATGCATACTTCGATTTAGCTCTAAGAAAGAACAATTATGAATCAATATTCGGTAGCAAAATATTCCAATCAGATGAAGAGATACAAGAATACTATAACTGGCTAAGAAAAGAGATCAAGCCGAAGTTCTGGGAAGAGATATATGCGAAGAGATGAAAGATAATTAATTTTATTTATTATTTCTTCTCTACTTTCAATCCCAACTCTTTCAATGCATGCTCGTCCACTGGACTCGGACAGCCGTCCATAGGACATTCTCCCTGCCTGTTTTTCGGGAATGCGATGACTTCCCTTATATCATTTGTCCCACTCATCAACGCAACCAGCCTGTCTAGGCCTATCGCGAATCCTCCGTGTGGCGGAGCGCCGTACTTGAATGCTTCTAATAAGAAACCGAATTTCCTTTCCACATCTTCCATCGTCATGCCTATCACATTCATTACCCTCTCTTGAATATCACGACGATTTATCCTTATGCTTCCTGATGCTAATTCTACACCATTCAGCACCATATCATAACATGATGCACGCACCTTTCCAGGTTCTGATTCTAATAGATCAAGATGCTCATATTTTGGCATCGTGAATATGTGATGTGCTGGATCCCATCTCTGCTCATCCGGGTTCCATTCAAAGCTTGGGAAATCATATACCCAACAGAATGCGAACTCTTTCTCGTCATAAAGTGCAAGTTTCTTCCCGATCTCTTTCCTTACATTTGCCAATGCATCATTGCATGTCTTGAATTGGTCTGCAACTATAAATATCGCATTATTCTTCTTTGCATCTAATTCTCTTATTATGCCCATCTGTATCTCTGTCGATAAATGTTTTGCTGCACTCCCTTCAAGCCGCAATTCTCCTTGTTCATTCTCTGTGACTTTCAACGCTACAAGGCCTTTTGCCTTGTATATCTTTGCAACTTCAGTCAATTCATCTATCTCTTTCCTTGTGAATTCATAATCGACGCATAATCCTTTGACTATCCCTGAATCTGCAATCACATTCTTGAACACTGCAAAATCTGAATCTTTTACTGCGTCCGTCAAGTCTTTCAAGAACAAGTCGAATCGTATGTCTGGCTTGTCAGAGCCATATTTTAACATCGCTTCATCATAAGTGAATCTCTTCCAAGGAGATTTTATTTTCACACCGAGCGTCTTATCGAACATGTTGTCAATTATCCCTTCTCCGATCCTGAATATATCCTCTTGCTCTACAAATGACATCTCTATATCTATCTGTGTGAATTCTGGCTGCCTATCAGCCCTCAAATCCTCATCACGAAGACATCGTGCAATCTGATAATACCTGTCGAATCCTGACACCATGAGTATCTGCTTGTAGATCTGAGGACTCTGCGGCAATGAATATGCTTTCCCATGATGCACTCTCGAAGGGACGAGATAATCCCTCGCACCTTCAGGTGTTGACCTTATCAGAAGAGGAGTCTCTATCTCCAAGAATTTCTGTGAATTCAAATATTCTCTTGCTGCCTGTGTTGCAGTATGTTTTCTTATTATATTGTCACGCATCTCTTTCCTTCTCAAGTCAAGATATCTGTACTTCAATCTGGTCTCATCTGTGACATTAGTGTAATTCTCTAGGTCTAATGGAAGAATCTCACATGTATTCAAGACTTCAAGCTCTGAAACATAGACCTCTATCGCTCCAGTCTCTAACTTCTTGTTAGCTTCTGGTTTTTTCCTAACTGTCCCTTTTATCTTTATCACAAACTCTTTTCTTAAACTCTTCACTTCAGGGACATCATCGGTATTGATAGTGATTTGTGTTATCCCATACCTATCTCTCAAGTCAATAAAACACAAAGATCCATGAAGCCTTATCGTGTGAACCCAACCACTGAGTGTAACTGTAGAATCAACATCCTTCTCTCTCAAATCATTACATGTATGTGTCCTATGCATACTAATGATATTAATCACATATTTTTAAAGTTATCTATGAGCAACATTTTTAAAAACATTTATTAATCATGTAATCTAAGGCATAGTATGGCGACGGAAATAGACCCTTCATCTATGGGCGTTTTTCTTTTAATCATGTTCTTATTCGTGTTCTTCGTATTGATAGCATATGTATATCAGGCACTTAGCCTGTACTATATTGCCAGGAAGACAAAAACACCTAATGAGTGGCTTGCATGGATACCGATAGGGAACCTGGTGCTGATGGCAAACATAGCGAAGATGCACTGGTGGCCAGTATTATTGTATGTGCCGGGAATATTCTTCATGTTCATATCGATAGTGGCATCGATCATGGGAAATATGGTCCTTGAGATAATATTCACTGTTCTTTCATATATAGCAATGATTGCATTAGGTGTTTATATGATAATGTGGCTATGGAAGATATATGAGAACGTGTCCAGACCGGGGTATTGGTCGTTGGTCCCTTTAATAATATCAGTAATCTCATTAAGCATGGTGGTCATAGGATTGATCATTTACAGCCCATTATTATTCTGGCTGGGAATAATAGGGATAATCGTGGGAGTTTTACAGCAATACGTGTATATGGGATTGGCTGCGTGGCATAAAGATTCTGTTCATAAAAACATCAAAAAAAGTTCGTTAAAAAAATAGGGTAGGGTGATTAATATGGCTGGAGAAGAAATATTGGCTGCGATGGGCTTTGGGGCCCTTGGAGGATTCATTGCAAGCATGCTTGTCGTATTTGTGATTATCCTGATTGCATTATATGTCTATCAAGCATTTGCATTGATGAACATCGCTAAAAGGACAAAGACAGAAAATGAATGGCTTGCATGGATACCGATAGGGAACCTGGTGCTGATGGCAAACATAGCGAAGATGCACTGGTGGCCAGTATTATTGTTGATATTGGTGTTTGTGCCGTTCATCAATATATTAGCAATCATTGCATTGGTAGTATTCTACATAATATGGCTTTGGAAGATTTGCGAAGCAAGAAAAAGGCCAGGATGGTGGGCAATATTGACAATAATTCCATTCGTTGGCGGAATCTGGATGCTGATAATGCTTGGAATCCTCGCCTGGGGAGAATAAATCTTTAGAATTTTTTATTTTTTTAAATTCCTATTAATTTTTATTTTCTATTTCTTCAGATCATACAATAATTCTTCGACCTTATTCAGGTTCCACTTTATTGCATCGGCCTTCTTTCTTAATTCGCCATTCCTTAAGTCGAATTTTATCAGTATCCCTTGGATGTCATGTATCAAGTCTCTCGTCCTTTGGACTTCCTTCTTATTCTTTGCCGTGGCTTCAAGGACCGCTCTCCGTCCAAGCTCTCCAGTCAAGTCTGATAATGCTTGGAGATACGTTATAGGGTCCACATTGATATCTTTATATGAGGGGATCTTATCATTCACATACCCATAGAACAGGCATGCTTCAGAGTATTCTTCTAATGCGCCATCAAATGATATTTTTAAGTGAGGATGTTTCTGTAGAATCACTCTTGATTTTATTATTGTGCTCGCTGCAGAATCAATATATTTTTTTGCTTCTCTCAATTCATTCCTATGAATAGAATAAATGGCACTCTTACTGTCTTTTAGAATTAATCTAGAATTAGCAATCAATTCCTCTCTTAAAGAATCCTCTTCCTTGACATACGCTTCCATCTCTTTAATGTGTTTTTGGTCTATCATGATAAATATAAGAAATGATGAATGTTTAAATATTTGATTATTTGCAACACCAAATCATAAACAATAAACACGAAAACTATAACCCCCATACAGAATCAGAAAACTTCTCAAGAGTTAGTAAACGCAAAATTTCTTCACGTATACTTTCAACATCTCCAGAATTGAGTGGTTTGAATTTTTCATAATATTCAGGGTGCTCATCCCTATGAGGAAAATGTAGTGCTTGACCATATATTTGATACTTTGCACTCTTTGCTCTCCCATAAAGATGAATATGTAAATAAGACCCTTCTGGTTTGAACACTGTCCAATTACCATTATCCTGATAATTTATCCGCCCAATATCAACCCCTCTTTTATTCATTGAAGTGGTCATGGCTTCACCAACAATAATTGTCAAACGCATCAATTCAATAGCTTGTTTAGGTGAAAGTTGTTGTCTGTCCAACATACGAATCTTAGGAGATATTTTTATGTGACCCCCATCATCTCTATCGACATGCGGTTTTGCAACAGCCTCAACAACAAAATTTGATGATTCATATATCAGCGCCATAAAAAAAGATAATAACTTCTGATATATAAAATTTTTTAAATACAGACAAAACTATAGAATTATGACTAAACAAATGGCTAAACAAATGACATTATGCATCATATATGGCGAGTCCGATATCCTTTTAGGTATGAAAAAACGCGGATTTGGTATGGGGCGGTGGAATGGTTTCGGTGGAAAGGTCCATGATGGAGAATCGATAAAGGATGCTGCAATGAGAGAATTAGGAGAAGAAATAGGCATAACGCCTATAGATTTGAGAACTCGTGGAAAGATACTTTTTGAGTTCCAAGAAACAGGCAAACAGTTGGAAGTGCACCTATTCAGTGCATCTGAATATGAAGGAATCCCTACAGAGTCTGAAGAGATGCTGCCTAAATTGTTCAATATTTCAGATATTCCATACGACGAAATGTGGGATGATGACAAACACTGGCTGCCGATAATACTAGAAGGCCATGATATTGATGGATACTTCTTGTTCGATAGTAATGATAAAGTACTAAAGAAAGACATAAAGACGTTCTGAACGCGGATTATAATGAGATGCTCATTCCTCCTCTCACACAACCGTAATATTTATATATAGCTTCTTTTATAAATTGAGTAATGAGCGTGTTTGGAGAAAGTATTCAGTTTTTGGCGAAGTTAGGGATATATGATGTAGTTCTACCGTTCTTGCTCGTATTCACTATTGTTTTCGCAATATTAGAGAAGACGAAGATATTGGGTATAGAGAAGGGCAAGGATGATAGGGAATACACTAAGAAGAACTTGAATGCGATGGTCGCTTTTGTCATGGGATTCCTAGTCATTGCATCAGCACAATTGGTTGCAGTGATCAATAAGACGATGTCACAAGTGTTCATACTGTTGCTTCTGATCATATGTTTCCTCATGCTTGCAGGATCATTCCATCAACAGACAAAGGAAGGATTCTTCCTCAAAGACGGGTTTTACAAGAATGCATTCATGGTGATTGTATTCCTTGGAATAATAGCAATATTTTTAAATGCTTTAGGCTGGTTAGAATTGATATATGAATATTTGAGGGATCATTGGAATACCAGCTATGTTGCTGCAGTGATTTTCATTATCGCGATCATAGGATTTATGTTTTGGATCATGAAGGATCCATCAGATTCAAAGGAAGCTAAAAAAGAAGGAAGCTAAAAAAAGGTGATTCGAATGGGTATATTTGAAGACGGATTAATACAATTAGAGGAAGCAGGCATTCTTGACGTGATACTGCCATTTATATTGGTGTTTACTATCGTTTTTGCAGTATTGACAAAAACTAAGATTCTTGGAGAAGACAAGGAAGGCAAACCAAGAAAAAACTTTAATGCGGTAATCTCATTGGTCATGGGCCTGGCAGTGGTAATACCACATGTGGTCGGATCATATCCTGACGGTGCAGATGTTGTTACAATCATCAACAATGCGCTGCCTAATGTTTCAGTAGTATTGGTGGCCGTCATAATGTTATTATTGATCATGGGCGTATTCGGTGGAGACGTGAATATTGCCGGTTCCTCTTTAGCAGGATGGGCAGTCATATTCGCTATCGTAGCCACTCTCGTAATATTCGCTAACGCGGCTGAATGGTTCATATTGCCTGATTGGTTAAGCTTCCTGGAGGACCCTGAAACACAAGCACTGGTCGTAGTGATATTAGTGTTCGCATTGATAATCTGGTTCATAACTAAGGAGGATAAGCCAAAGGATGCAAAAGAGCCAAGTTTCTTAGAGAATCTTGGAAAAGCTCTTCAGAAGCCTAAAGGCTGAACATAATGGCCACATTCCTGGATATTTCCATATTAGGGAATTTTATTAGTATTTTTACTTTCTTATTAGTTTTTGTAATAGTGTATGGAATGCTTGAATTGTTCAAGATGTTCGGGGATGGCCATAGAGGACTGCATGCAATAATAGCATTAGCAGTCGCTTTTATAGTGATATTCAGCAAGGGTGTTGTTGCAGTAATACAGACATTCACCCCTTGGTTCGTCATACTGATATTGGTTATATTTTTCATACTTTTTGCAGTGAGGATGTTCGGAGCCACAGACAAGGATATCCGTGACGAGCTCACGAGCGGAACCACAATAACAACTTGGATAATCATATTTACGGTGGTAATATTGTTGTTCTCTCTTGGTGCAGGTTTTGGTCAAGACAGCCTCACACAAGGCCCTGGAGGCAAGGTCACCCAATCAAACACGACAATAAACGCTACAGGGGACCCTGGAAGCACAGCAACAACAAATTTCAACCAGAACTTGTACAATACATTATTCCACCCAAAAGTCTTAGGGCTTATATTGATCATGCTTCTTGCAATAATTGCGATGTTATTCTTGACTGGAACAGATGGACCATAATCCTAGAATTTTTTTCCATCAAATTATGAGAAGATGGGAAAAAAATTAAAAGAGCCTATCAGAAAAACGAAAAAATTTTATAATTTTATTGGTCATCATCGTCTTGAGAAGGCTTTTTAGATATCTTCTTTTTCATAGGCGCTTGAGATTGGCCTGTGGATTTCATGTTGTCTGTTATCCTTGTAAGCTCATTGACATTGTCCATGAATGACGGCAATACTTTAGAGAATACTTTCTCCATCGCCTGCATCTCAGTCGACACATTTAACATGTTCTTATCATACTCCCCGATCTTGCCGATTATTGCCTGATGAAGCTTGTCAAACTGGTCTTTCAAGTCATTTATCCTCTGTTCCATCACCTGAAGCTTTGCATCTGCCTTCTGCTTCCACTCTATGACTTTATTTATGTCCTTTACTAACTCATTCCATTTCTCATCTATTATAGCTTCTATAAGCTCTTCATTTGAGCTTCCGCCTAAACCGGCCATGCTCATGCTCATTCCGCCACCCATTCCGCCACTCATTCCGCCACCAAGTCCGCCACCCATGCCTATCGGCTGTGGCGGCATCTCTGAATAGGGTTGCATCGGTTGTATTGGTTGTATATTATCTGGTTGCATTGTACTCTCCGACATTTCTGCCTGACTCATAGCATCAAATATCTGGCTTGAGGTATAACCGTCTCTCTGCAAGGTCTGTATTATCTGATTGTTAGAATATCCTTGTGCTTTCATCGCTGTCACTTGGTCTATAGGCACGTCTGGTCCTGCAGCCAAGTCTGACTTTGGTGATTTGAACATTCCCATTTTATCCTCTTTTTGCCATTGCACATGTATTATGCATATAGTGTAGTTGTATACTGGTCATGCAGTATTTAAAATTTTTGTTTTATTTTGTGTTATCTTGTGTTATCTTGTTTTAGCAAGCCATCATTAGCCATCAAAAGCCATCAAATAAGTGCAAGCATCATTCAATTGCATATTTCTAATTTCAAATAAACATGCCCGGGTACAGGGTATAAGCTTATAGGCAACACGCCCATCTGCCCCTTTTCCCTGCCAGTACAATTCAGTGCAGGGTTAGAGTGACGTATGACTATATCATTGCTCAGGCCCTCTGTGTATAACCTGAATATGAACTGTTGCCTTATCAATGTCTTATTCGCCAATTCAAACAATGTCTTATTTGCGATCTGGCACGGATCGCCCATCCCGGAGCATGATATCTGGTCGCCTCTCGCACAGAATTTCAACATGTCTGATAGCGTGTAATCATTGTTTGCACACTCCCTAGGATTCACATTCACGACTGAATTGACGAAATTCGATGCTGTCTCATCCGCAATATAGCTCTTCTTATAATCTGTCACAGGGATTTTCTGCCTGAATGATATGAATATGAAGAACCCTACTATTATCAGTATCACTATCAACGCCAATCCGAACATTTCAATCTGAGATTTTTTTTTCATCTTACAACTTACCTATAATATCCCTCAACTATCAAAAGACCAAATCCTTTTTTTCCTTCCCTGCCGTAGTTCTTCTCGATTATTATCGGTATGCTTATCTGCAATGCCGATGTCTTCGATATGTTGTTATCATACAAGACTATGCTGGTCTCATTAGGGTAGACTTGCCTTATCGTTATCCGTGAATTCTTGAAATAATAGTTATAATAATCGAACGTCTCTTGTTTCATCGACGGATCATGCATCGTCTTGTTGAGTGCGAGTATTTTATACCAATCAAAACAGTTCACTTTGGTGACGATGTTTGAGCTATAGCACCTCAACTCAGGAAGCTCTGCAGCCACCTTTGCCAACTCTATTACTGAAAGGTCCTCATACTCTAATTTTGTCGTCTTGAAATCCTCTTTCCTGATGCTGCTCCAAAAGACTATCCCTATCACCAATAGGAATATTATGATTATGACTACTGCAATGCTCTCTGCCATCTGTATTTGAGATCTTCTTGATATTTTCCTCGGCATCTTATTCCCTTGCATTTTGTGTAAAAAATATTTTTATTTCCAGACATTATTTTTTATCTAATATATCAGCGGGCAACCTTTGAATGTGAAATCGATATTGTCATTTTTCAGTTGGTTTGCATATCCATACAATGCCACCGCATCTGATAATGACTTGTCCTTCATGTTCAATAATGTCGACATGGGCAATGCCAGCAGAGGCATGCACGTAGGATTTGTGTTGTTAAGCTCATCATAAAGAAGGTCCATCCTTTGGTAATGCAGGTTCCTTTTTATCTCGAACTGCTTGAACGCCCTTGCCATCTGGCATTTGTAATATGAGCCATCAAGGTAGCTGTCAGAGAATATTGCGCCAAACAATGATGCTGCACCTATATAATAAGGGGAATTAGCATCATTTATTGCTTTTCCATATTCTAACCTTCCGTAGCCGAACAGCTCTTCAGATAAAGGGTTGATATTTACATAATTATACCTATCTGCAGGAGCGGGACAGTTCCCGTTGAAGCATATCACCCTGAAATATTTATATCCCTTTATCGATGCATTCAATTGAGTTGTTGATGATGCATATTTTTTCGTTATGTTTGTAGGAAAAGCATTATACAAAGCCACAGCATGTGTCTGATATGCCGGACTTGAATTATAGATTACAAAAATCATGTTCGGCGGGGTCACATAGATGAATCTCGTCACTATGAACGGCATGTTGAAATCTTGAGTCCATATGTTCAATGTCTTGGCATCGAACTCCCTGGGCGCGAATATTATCTCTAGTGGTAGAGGCTCTCTTTGGGATCCGGATATCTTGAAATCGGAAGTCAGATCTTTAATATCACAAGTGAACATCAATGTCGTAGATGGTATCTCCATCTGGCTGAACGTATTTGTCAATTGTTGTTTACCTTTTATGTTCGTCGAAAGTTGTTTAAGCACATCCTGGCCCACTTGGACTTCAACATCTTTCTTCTGGCTGAGTATCAGTCCTATTATGAATACAAAAAGAACCAATCCTGCGACCATTACAAATATCCAATTGAACTGGACTTCGATAGCTGATTTTTTAGAAAGACCTTTCATGATAATCTATTCCTGGACGACCGTGCCATTCTCTCTTATTATAAAATTTCCACTCCCTATTGTGTTAGTGTTGAATAATACAGTTCCTGAACCTTTGCCTACGAGAGTTATGTAAAAGTTCTTATTTTTTTGTGTTATGCATAAACAATTATCAGTATTGTTGAGCCGCAACAACGGCGAATAGCCTATCGGGGCGGTCCTCATTTTCGTCGCTACGAAAATATTCTTCATATCACCGTCTGCTGAGCTCCTATTGATTATCTGATTGGGGCATTTCGATATGGGCGAACCTATTTTTGTGGCATCGATGAAACATACCGTTTCATATTTACATGGCGCGATTATAGATTGTTTAGTCACGGATCCGTATCCGTTTGACCGGTCTATCAATGACTCTATCTTTGTCTTGAATGACAACTGCTCTATCTGACAACTTTTTGACAGGGTCCCGCTTATTGCATTATACCCGATCAGCATTATCACTCCTATTATTAGAGCCGCCATTATGAATATGAATATCTGCCCTACGACCTGTGCCTTGCCAGTCATCATATCACACCATCTTCAGTTGAGACATTATCTTTGCGACATCGGCCTTATCGAGTGTCCCTTGGTCCATGTATTCGAACAACATTCCCGACACTGTCTCTTTGCTTAATTTCCCTTTGCTCACAAGATCAGACAATATCTCCTTGAACACATCTGACGTCAGTTTTTCTTTGTCAAGATTTGAGAATATATTATTTATTTGTTTTTGTGATATCGAATCTGAATTCAGCATTCTTGTTACAGAGGACTTATTCTTGCCTGAAAATTCGCTTATCCTGTTTGAAGTGCTCTTTATATCATCCTTGCTGACGCTCTTCCCTATGCTCCCTAATTTTTCGAACGTGTCAGATTTTCTTTTGACTTTCAATATCTTGGCCTTCTTTGTCCTTGACGCGTCCCTAATATCTTCTGATGAGGAAACCGTCCCCGGACCTTTTTTATCCTCGACATCGTACGTCTCCAATTTCATAGAATCGACGTCCTCCTTTGTCGATTCTGAATCTGTTATAGGCTCCTTGTTCCCTATCTTCTTAAGTTTATTGAACACGTCTGATGATTCTTTTTCTTTAGGTTTCTGCTCCGTCAAATCGACATATCCTGCCTCTTTCAAGACTTCTTTATTTACTTTCTTCTCTTTTAACTGCTCAATGTCATCCTCGCTCTTAGGTGCCGATTCCTTATCGAATCCCTCTAATAATGATTTTCTTGCGTCCTGTTGTTGCTGTCTTCTCTCTTCCTGTTTTTTCTTCTGTAGCTCCAATATTCTCGGATCTATCGTCATTGCCTGCTGTTGCGGTCTCTGCTGTTGTCCGGGCATCAATGGAGCAGTCTTTGGCGAATGCTTATTCTTGTCAAAGTATTCTTCGTATATGACATACCCTCCACCACCCAACATGAATAGTATCCCAAGTATTATCAATATTATTCCCGCAGTGTTCGGCTTGTCTTCCTGCTGCTCTTCTGGCGCAGTGCATATCCCATCGACACATTTTCCTGATTGGCAATCTGCATCAGAGAAACAAACTTCTCCAGCACCACATGCAGGACAAGACCCTCCGCAATCTACGCCCGTCTCATCACCGTCCAAAATGCCGTTCATGCATTGCTCTTCTTGGCACACGCCCGCCAGACAATTGCCTGAAGTGCAATCGCTGTTGTCGATGCATGATTCTCCGACTGCACATGGAAGGCATGACCCTCCACAATTGAACCCTGTCTCATCACCGTCTTTTATGAGATTATCACATGTGTTCAATACTTCTGCCAAACATTCAATAGTGCATGTGCCGGAGCATCCCAGGCCATATTCGCATTGGTATAATTCTATGAAGCTCTGTTGGAACAGTTCATCGATATCACCATCACACTCTTCTGATGGCTCTGCTCTGCTGTTGCCACATTCTTGCACTAAAACAGGCGTTCCGGTGCATGATGTAGTGTTTACGTTGCAATCTTCACATCCTAAGAATCCAGACCCTAATCCGAAATCTTCGCATGTCAGGAAATTTTCGTCTCCATCACATTCCTCCCCGCCCTCTACTATATCATTTCCGCATATTGCTGGAGGTATTATGTATTTGCATGCTGAAACGTCGAATCTGCATCCTTTCCTATGCCCTTCAGGATAGCATGTTATTGATCCTTCAGTGAATTCGTCATCCAGATTCTTGCATAATGTCATATTCCCCATATTCAGTCCGTCACATTCCTCATTTCCTGATATGAATCCGTCTCCACATACGGCCACTGATGGGACAGTGCATCCATCAAGTATATATTTACAAGTAGAATAATCACAGCCGATTGTTCCTCCTATATACCCATCGAAGTCTGTGCATCCTAGATCGAATTGCATGTTCACTTCGCATTGCTCTCCCTTGTTCAATATCGAATTTCCGCATGGACCCTCACCTGCAGGAGTATTGCAAGCGCTCGTATCAAATGTGCATTTTTCTGTCTCCTCAGGAGAATAACACCTCAATGTGCCGCTATCGAATCCGAAATCAACACATGAATCTATCCTTCCCCAGTCATCTTCATCACATTGCTCATTGAATGGATTGTTTATAATCCCGTCGCCACAAAAACCTGTCCCTATACCGCAGTTTGAAGTGTCCCAATAGCATGCATCAGGATGCCCTTGTGGATAGCAACCAAGTATCCCTTGCGTGAAGTCATCGAAGTATGTGCAATCCATGCCTCCAAGATTGTTCGTGTCACACCATTCTTGATCAGGAATCACATAGCCGTCGCCGCAATATCCTAAGTCAATCGCAGGCACGCAATTGCTCACGTTCAGCATACACTCATTTGCACGTCCTTCTGCATTACAGAATAACTCTCCGTCTAAGAATCCTATATCCTGACATGTCATGTTTATAGCCTGGCTCGGCTCGCATTGCTCACCAGAGTTCAATTCCCCATCGCCACATGCTCCGGAAGTTTCACCTACACAATTTGATAGGTCGAACTGACAGTCTGAAGTGCATCCTAATTGTCCTGAAATGAATGTATCCCTGAATTCAGAGCATTCAGTCACTGGCCCGATTACATCCCCATCACACTGCTCACCTATGCCGGGAGTTATTACACCATCACCGCAATATAATTCTACTTCAGTCTCACAATCAGACAGGTCGTAATCGCAAGTGTCATAATAGCATCCTATATTGCCGCCGATGAACTCGTCGAATTCACTGCATTGAGCGCCATATGGGACTCCTTCTTCACATTTCTCGCCGTTATTGATCTCTCCATCGCCACAATCTCCATCGCCATTGATAGAAGTGCAATCATCAGTATCGAATCTGCAATCAGAGCCGCAAGCGAGAGTGCCGCCAGTGAAAGCAGGGTCTATATCATCACAAGTATTGAAGTCTCCCCAATCATTCTCATCACATTGCTCATTAGGGAAATCATTTATTATGCCATCTCCGCAATAACCTGTTCCTTGAGACTGCTCGCAGTTTGATATGTCATAAAGGCATGTATTGAAATCACAGCCTATAGCTCCTCCAGTAAATGCATCGAAATCAGTGCAGTCAAGCGTCAATGGGACGTTTTCTTCGCATTGCTCTTCCCTATTCAAAATCATATCACCGCAGACTCCGAATTGCGCCGGAGTCGTGCATTGGCTCGTGTCGAATGTGCATCTGCCTGCCTCATTATCGCTGAAACATCTTAATGTTCCTCCTGTAAACCCGAAATCTGCGCAACCGCCTATCTCTCCCCAATTCTCACCATCACATTGTTCGAATGGGAAATGATTTATTATGTTGTCTCCGCAATATCCTTCTCCAGCATCACAATTGCTCATGTCAAAAGTGCAATCAGGATTGCATCGCAGTATCCCTCCACCGAATGTATCTATAGAATTGCATGTCATCGACCCTAAATCATTTCCATCACAGTATTCAGTCCTGCTGTTTGCGACCCCATCACCACAATATCCTTCATCGAATATAGATATGCATTGTGTCGTGTCAAACATACATTCGTCTTCCGCGCCCGCACCATAACAACTTAATGTGCCCCCGATAAATCCTAAGTCTGTGCATTGTTGGCCATTTGTTCCAATGTCACATTGCTCATTAGGATAATTGTTCATTATCCCATCACCGCAATATTCTAGTGTTTCGTTGCCATCATCTATTACGCATGAAGTAAGGTCATATGTGCAACGTAATTCTTCTATTTGATAATCCGGAGGATAACAATTTACTGTACCGCCGATGAACCCTTGATTGCCGAAGTCTGTGCATTCTGTATTCTCTCCAAGGTTTGTCCCATCGCAATCCTCTAATCCACTCACTATTAAATCACCGCAGATTCCTTCCGTCGGTAATGTGCAATCAAGCAGGTCATAATTACACGTGGTGTAATCGCATGCTATCTGTCCCCCTATGAAACTGTCGAAATCTTGGCATTCATTATCAAATGGATGATTTGTCTCGCATTGTTCTCCCACCTGGACGACCTGGTCTCCGCAATACCCTCCTGTCAATCCAGTGCATCCGCTCGTGTCGAATACACATTGGAATTCTGAGAATGGAGGATAACATTCTAATGTGCCACCATTGAATCCTAAGTCTGAACATCCATTTATGTTGCCCCAGTCGAATGCATCACATTGCTCTAGCCCTAAATTATTTATCATCCCATCGCCACAATAACCATGTCCTAAGTTGCAGTTTGTAGTGTCCCACTTGCATTCTACTTCAGGACCTGATCCTGGAGGGAAGCAAGCCAATGTCCCATTTATGAAGTATCCTATGTCTCCGCAAGTTGCACCCCCTAAATCCTCGCCATCACATTGCTCTCCTTGAGCATTTGCTGATCCGTCTCCACATATTGGGTTTGATGCTGTTTGACAATCTGATAAGTCATATTGGCAATTATTCAAGCATCCTAATTGTCCTGAAATGAAATCAGAATCGAATTCAGAACATTCAGTAATAGGACCGATGACCTCTCCATCACATACTTCTCCTAAGCCGGGAGTGATTACACCATCACCACAGAACAATTCTATTTCCGTATCGCAACCAGACAGGTCAAAAGTGCAATTATCGAAATTACAAGCAAGAGTTCCTCCTATGAATTCGTCGAATGCACCGCATGTTGTGCCTAATGGCAATCCTTCCTCGCATGACTCGCCAGGAACAAGCCTGCCATCACCACAATAACCTCCAGTGCCATTAGAAGAGATGCAACCAGTAGTATCAAAAGTACAATCATCAACAGTGCCCTGAGCATAGCAACCCAAAACACCGCCAGTAAAAATAGGATTCAGATCAGAGCAAGAATCAATATTGCCCCACTCATCACCATCACACTCCTCATTAGGGAAATCATTAATCAAGCCATCTCCACAATAACCTGTCCCTTGAGATTGCTCGCAAACAGAGACATCATACCTACAATTAGAATAATCACAAACAATAGAGCCGCCAACAAACGAATCAAAATCAGTACAATTAAGAGTCAAAGGACGACCAAACTCACATTGCTCTCCCCTATTCAAAATCTGATTACCGCCGCCACATTGGCCAAATCCTGCGGGAGTCGTGCATTGGCTCGTGTTGAATATACACCTACTGGTCGAAGTAGAAGGATTACAAGACAAGGAGCCGCCTGTAAAGCCAAATTCTGTACACGAAGTTATGCCGCCCCAATTCAAGCCATCACACTGCTCATTAGCAAAATTGTTGATTATATTATCACCACACCAACCTGGACCGGCATTACAATTACCAGTATTGAAAGTGCAATCAGGATTGCATGTAAGTTCTCCATCAGACAAAGAATCAATCAAGGAGCAATTCACATCTCTTAAATCACCGCCATCACATTCCTCATCACCATTAGCGATGCCATCACCACAATAACCCCCCTCATACGGATCTATATATTCGCAATCATCATAATTGATAAGACATTCACCAGGAGTGTTTGGAGCATTACATGTCAATGTTCCGTTAGAATATTGTCCTGATGGATCATCAATACATAACGTGCTAGTCTCTCCAAAGTTGTTTCCATCATATTGCTCTCCTTGGTCTATGACCCCGTTTCCACAATTTGGATCCGGTTCTATATAACATTCATCAATGATGATGCTGCAACCTGCACAATCCAAATATCCGGCATTCAGACTGTCAAAGTCGCTGCATGTCACATCTAAAGGAACTGTCTCTTCACATTGTTCACCTGTATGCACTATGTCATCGCCACAATATCCTTGTGGTATTCCATCATTGCAATTACTTGTATCAAACTGACAACTATTACACTCAAGCGTCCCTCCTACGAACGAATTGTCCAAATCACTGCATGTCTCGATATTGCCCCAATCTCCACTGTCTGGAGTCGCGCCGTCACATTGCTCATTAGGGAAATTATTCGTTATGTTGTCGCCACAATAACCATGTCCCCTATCACAAGTCGTCTTATCATATGTGCATCTTAATTCTTCTATCGGATAATCTGGCGGATAACATCCTAGTATTCCGCCAGTGAAATTATCTATCCTCGTACATACCATCCCCCCAAGATTTCCAGAATCGCATTGCTCGTAATTATTTATTATGCCATCGCCGCAATATCCTGGCTGCACAGGAGGTATACATTGAGTTATATCATACTCGCAAGCATCTGGTCCTGATGCATAACATCCTAATGTTCCGCCTTGGAATTCATCAATATTCCAACAAGTTATTGGCAAAGGATCCATCAATGGGTCGCATGTCTCATTAAGGTTTATCTCTCCGTCGCCACAGAATCCTGATAATATCTCTGGTATGCAAAGATCGACATTGAATTGGCATTCATCTCCAGTACCGGGTGCATAACAGCTTAATGTCCCTCCACCTTCAAATCCTAATTGTGCGCATGTGAGCCCGTTGAGATCTGAACCATCACATACTTCATTCGGCCAGTTATTCACTACACCGTCTCCGCATGTCTCATTCTCTCCGACACCGGACGAACATGCGTTTTCATCTATCTGGCATGCATTTTGATGTCCTGGTGGGAAACAGACTAAATCGCCTGTCAATCCAGGCCTTATGTCTGAACAATCCTCTAAGTCTCCGAAATCTGTGCCATCACATGTCTCATCAGGCTCGACATGATTGTTCCCGCAGACTTGCTCGCCGACCCTGCACTCACCTATGTCTAACATGCATGTCGAATAATCGCAAGATAAAGCTCCTTCTGTGTAACTGTCGAAATCTGAACATGTCAAATTGAATTGTCTTTGCGTTTCACATTGTTCCCCTGATTGCAATATCCTGTCTCCGCAGCTCAGCAATGGAGAATTATCAGTGCATCCTCTCGTATCGAACATGCATTGGTTATTTGTGTATGGTGCATAACATGATAATGTCCCGCCAGCAAACCCGAACTGTCGACATCCTACGTTAGGATCGCTAGATATCCCACCCCATGAATCGCCATCACATTGCTCTAGCCAAGGATTGTTTATCAGATTATCACCGCAATAACCAGAACCCTTGTCACAATTTGTTTCATCGAATGTACATTCTAAAGGATGACCTGCAGGATAACATCTTAATGTGCCGCCAGTGTTTGTTCCGATGTCAGAGCATTGCATATTTCCAAAATCGCTTCCATCACATTGTTCAAGACCGGTCCTCTCCCCATCCCCGCATATCGGCTCTGGCATGCATTGTGAGAAGTCGAATTGACAATCATTCTGACATACTGCATTCCCTCCAGTATACCCTGGGAATTCACTGCATGATTTTTCTGACCCTGGTGGATCGCATGTCTCTCCAGGCTCAACAACAGTATTGTTGCAAACTGCGGGCATTGGAGGAGGTTCACATCCAGATATATCGACCACGCATGAATCAGTACATTCTAATTCTCCCTGCCCGAAACTGTCAAAATCTGCGCATGTAAGATTGAATGATCTTGCAATCTCGCACTGCTCGCCAGGATCGAGCAATGTAGTGGCCCCGCCGCTTGTACCATCGCAAGCAGGCAATGGGTTTACTGGTGTCTTTACACATTGGCTCGTATTGAACATGCATCTCTGTCCTAATGGAAGGCTTGATGGTGTGCAAGTAAGTGTTCCATAATTGAATCCGAACTGTTGGCAACCTACATCCTGTGCATGTGATATCCCTCCCCAAGTGTTGCCGTCGCATTGCTCATAGAAGAAATTATTTATGAGATTATCGCCACAATAACCATAAGGGTTTATGCCGCAATTGTCTGTATTGAACTTACATTCATTAGG
>CAZQDS010000006.1:19146-26484 GCA_964591655.1 uncultured Methanosarcinales archaeon | reverse complement strand
CTATTATCAGCTCGGCCAGACAAACCATGTCAAGTATGGCGGATCGCCACTGACTTCTGCGACTATAAACGACGCATTGCCAGGATACTTTGTGACTTATACAGTTATCACAGGATATGTTGCGAGATTCTTCAATCTTGACAGCATAGCGACACATTTCCTTCTATCATATATAATCGTTGCAGTCTCTGCCGTAATATTCTATTTCTTCACGCTGAAACTCTTCAAAAATGCGTATCTGGCAGGGTTATCAGTCCTCATATTCATCACCCCGACAAGCTTTCCCATCATCAAATATACGGTCTTTGCATATTTTGTAATGATGCCGTTGATGCTGTTCCTAATATATAATTTCATGCAAAAGAAGAACATGTTTTCAGCAGTATTGCTGGGGGTTGCATACGGTATTACAGGGCTCACTCACTCCATAGCATTCATATCCGTATCGTTCCTTTTAGCAGCATTATTCATATATGAGGCGATAATCAGGAATAAAAACAGGAAACAATTTTTCCATAAAAAAGAATGGCACAACACAAAAAAAAAATTGATAAATTTCACGATAATTTTCGCGATTGGAATAATCATCGCCATGCTTTGGTGGTTCAAGCCGATATTTATCTATCATGGACAGACATCTGAATTCTATAATGACTGGAACAACCAAAGCTACAGCAATTTCTCAGCCCAGATAGGGTTTGTCTGGTATATGGTCAAGTCACTGATCGCTTTTACGAGCATAATCGAATCCTTGATCACAATATTTTTCATAATCGGCATTATCGGGATATTTTTTATGAAAAGAGATTCTGAAGAATTGCGCTTCCTCAAGTTCCTTTTAATCTCGTCCATAATTATAACTCTTCATTACTTGGTTACAGAGAATATACTGGGCACAAATTTTATCCCTCCATATATTATATATCTTCTCTTGACTCCTGTAAAGATCCTTATCTCTGTCATGGGGCTTTATTTAGGTTACACCACCATAAAGTCGCGTTTCGAAAATAAAAAAATAATACAGATCACATATTTTTCCTTGATTGCCTTGATAGTCATTCTCGGACAGGTATCTATGTATAAAACAGCGAAAACAGAGCGATGGCATGTTGTTGGATTGAACCCATTACAAGACCCGCAAATCAAGCTTCAAGAATATGTGACGCATAATACAAATGTTCATGATGTCATACTAACGACAAAAGAGATAGGATTTGGGCTTAATGCCCTGACGGGCAGGAAATTGCTCATAACGAGAAGAGCACAAAATGATCCATTTCTTGAGATGGATGCAAGAGAATTGGCTGCTGCCATAATATTATACGGAAATGATATGGATGCAAAGAAGAAATTGATACAAGATTATGGCATCAAATACATTTACTGGGATTATTACTGGATAGAATCAGAATACCGTATACAGGACAACAAAGTTGTTGGTTGGTTCGACCCATTGATTATGTTCTATAACACAGACAGAGAGAATGCATTGAAAAACAATAATGTTTCTTATTTTGTCCAAAATACTTGGGTCGACCCAACATTGCAAGGGCCAGACTTCAAGAAATTTGACCTTATTTTCATCTCGCCCCAGAATTATAGGGGCCAAGACAAGCCATGGAATGCCAATCTGGACCCTTTTTTGACAGAGGTATGGAACTATGATTATCAGGGCTCCAAAATAGCCGTATTATATAAAGTCAATATCGACTGAAGGCATTCTCACATTTTTATCCAACAAATTTATAAACTGTATTGAAGACACTTTTTTATAAAATGCACATCAAAAAAAAAATAAATCTACAAAAAAATAATATAAAGCTGAAACCCATAGTCCTTGTCGTACTCTGCACACTTTTTACAAGTGCAGGACAGATATTCTTCAAGATATCATCAAGAAACTTGGATTCAGTCATGGCAATAATCACAAACGTCCCATTGTATCTTGGATTCTTGCTTTATGCAATAGGCGCACTATTAATGATAATAAGCCTTAAGTATGGCGAATTATCCGTCATCTATCCATTCATCTCATTGAGTTTTGTCTGGGTGAACATATTATCTATAATGCTGTTCGGAGAATTTGTGTCAATTATTAACGGGATAGGTGTTTTAGGGATAATAATAGGAGTCTCACTAATAGGGTATGGCACCGCAAAGAGGACATCACATGCTTAATATATATTTAGTTATAGGAGTAATGATAATAACCACTTTGATGGGCGCTACAGGCTCATTATTCCTTAAAAAAGGAGCGGCCAAATTCCATATAGACATAAGAGCAGGGATAATAAAACTTATAATGGACACCATAAAGAATTGGGAGATAATACTAGGGGTGTCTCTATACTTTATATCTTCTATATTATTCCTTTATCTCCTAAAGACAGAGGACCTTTCTCTTCTCTATCCTATAACCGCATTGAGCTATGTATTCGTGACAATCCTATCAATCTACGTGCTTAAAGAAAAAATGAACAGATACAAACTGTTTGGAATAACGCTCATAATATTAGGTGTTGTCCTAGTGACATTATGAAGGTTTTTTATAATATAATATTTTTTATAATATAATATTTTTTTACAATATAAATGTTATAAGATGTTTACACTTACATCATTTCATTATTTACATCATCTTTTCTTTCTTGATGATGCATTTCTTGTTGATGTTTTTTTTGAAGTTGCGATCTCACGGACTAACTTTGTTATCTCTTGGCTTTGTCTGTCCATACGCACATATAATCTGAATATCAGATAAAACAGCAATATTATGCTTATGTATATTGCAAGGTCTGTCGGCCGTCCTATACCAAACAATGTACTTAGCCAATTGAACGAATTTGGCAATGCAGCAAAAACTATCACGAACAGCCATATCAAACTCCAGAATATGAAGCCACCAATGCTTATTGACTTGTCCTTCAGCCTCAATGCGGCCCTGCTCCATGCAAACGCAGCGAATATTATCATCAACACCTGTATTATTGTTATCATCTTATCACCTTAGAATTTTTCTTAAGAACATCTTCGTAAAGACCCTTAATGCTTCCCTTAATCCGCCATGACCCTTATTCATCGAATAATCAGTGTATTTTATTGTGACAGGCATCTCCATATATTTAATCTTTTTCTTATGTATCTCCTCTATTATCTGTGATGCGTGTTCCATCCTGTCTGAAGTGATTTCAATCTTTTTTGCCGCATCCCTAGACAATGCCCTGAACCCATTATGCGCATCAGTCATCTTGACTCCATAAAATAACCACATGATGAACACGCCCATCTTCAATGTAATCCTGCGTAAAAAAGGCATGTTTGTTCTCTTCAGAAATCTTGACCCTATCGTCGCATCACATTGTTTTTTGACTATGGGCCTTATCATCGAGCTAATATCTTCAACCCTGTGTTGGCCATCAGCATCAAAAGTTACAATGATATCTGCGCCGGCCTTCAATGCATAATCTATGCCGGTCTTCAATGCGGCGCCCTGCCCACGGTTGACTACATGATGCAATGCATGCACCCCAGATTTCTTTATTGTTGAGTATGTGTCATCTTTCGAGCCATCATCAACGATTACGATATCTTTGTACCCGGCCTTCTTAAGCCCAGAAATGACTCTTGCTATGCTCTTTCCCTCATTGTATGCCGCTATGACTATGAATATTTTCATTAATGGTTGAGAGTTGAATTTATTTTATTAATTTAATGAATTTTAGCTCTATGACCGATGGGTATGGGATCAAATAAAGACTTCACAAAAAATCATCGAAACCTTTAAATAGCATAGCATATTTTCACCACTAGGTAATTAATATATAATTGCGAATGGGGGTTTAAAATGGGATTCAAAGCAGAAGCAGGTAAATTAATATTGCCAGCATACGTAGTTTATGAGATACTGAAAAACACAATTCTACCATCAAATTTGACCGATGCATACGCGCAGGAAAAGAAAGATTGTTCTAAAGCAAACCCGAAATGGGAAGTAAAGACGAGACAGGAGAAGATCGATGACCTGCACCGCACAGACAACAGGATAACGCCGCTTGTACAGACAGACAGTACGGGCAAGTTAAACGACGTGATCACTGCATTATTGGACGGACACTTATTCACCCCGGCAACAAAAGATATGACGCTTAACTATGGAGATACATTAGCATTAGACCTTACAAATTTTTCTATGAGGAAAGACTATGCAAGCATATCATTCAAAGGCGCATCGCTTGATGAAGCATTCAATTTCATCTATAACGGAATAAACAAGAGCTATAGCGCAGAAAAAAATGTGGTTATGAACAAATGCCAAGTCACAAAGAACCATGAAGAACTAGAAAGAATAGTGAAGATGTTCGAAGTCGTCAATCCTAAATGGGCTGAATACATAAAAGACGGAAAGATCAATGATAAAGAATTCAAGGACTTGACAAAAGGCATTTACGTAGTCGAAATAACAGGAAGGGATAAGAAAGGTAAAGCAATAGAGAGAGGATACATGTTCGTTACAAGAGGAGATGACAATACAGGAAAAGTGAAAATTGTCGAGAAACCTGTAGAAGTACCGGTCCCTTTCCCTGTTGAAGTTCCTGTCCCGTATGATACATGCATGACACCGCCAGAAGATCCATGTGCATTCGGCGTTCAGAATCTGACTGTAGGATTGGGAGAGACTATATATGATAAAAAGATGCTACAAGCAAGATTGGGAATAGGAAACTGTGATTTAGAGGCAGGAGTAAGAGTAGGATATTCGGGAAATAGACAAACTCCAATCGGTTGGAAATCTGAAGGACCATTCGGAAAAACAGATTTATATCAAAATCAAGAATTACTTGCAGGATTAGATATTACTGCAAGAATAATTAATAACATTAGACTTGGACTTGGAGTCAATTATAGATGGAATGATTTCAGAGTCGATGAGGAAGTGCGTGATCATGCAGGGAATCTTAAGAAAATCAAGGAAGGTGCAAAAGTACCTGCACTTAACAGAGAAATTAATCATCCAGGGTATACTGCAGCAGTATCTTATAGCATTGGCGTTATAAGAATAGAAGGCGGAGTAGAGATTGCGAAGGGATATGATCCAAAAAAATTCGCATTGATTGGAATCAATTTTTAGATTAAAGATTTAGAACTATCAAAATCATAATTAGTGGGGGTATAAAATGTATAAGAAATTCCTAGTATTGTTTTTATTGTTGTTGAATGTCAGTTTTGCATCGGCCGCTTTAAGTTGGGGCGAATGGACTGCAAATCATAATACTGACATCACAATTACAAATGGTCAGCTCTCTGAGTTTGAATGGACTGTGCAAGCATATTCCAATTTTCAAGGAGTGCAAGGAAGATATTCAATCTGGCTGTTTAGGAATGGAAACAATAACCCTATAAGAACATATTTCTATAATCAACCAACAGTAAATAATGGTGCAGGCGGATATATCAATGTAACTCCGTCTGATTATCAGAATCTCATCGGAGATTATCAAGTCAAGATTTATTCAGTAGACTATTTTGGTGCAGACACTCATGTGCTTAATCTTCACGTTATTCCCGCGCAAGATCCTTTAACTGTCTCATGTAATGCAAATCCTACGCAAGGACAAGCACCTTTAACTACTACATACACCGCGACAGTAAGTGGAGGAAGCGGAATATATAGTTCATATTTCTGGAATTTCAACGATGGACAAACACAAACAACATCAACAAATAATGTCCAACATACTTATCAAAATGCGGGAATATACAATGGGATGATTACTGTGACAGACAATCAAGGACATGTTGCGACAGCAAATTGCCCGACAATAACTGTCACCCCGCCACCTGTCCCGCTGACAGCAACATGTAACGCGCAACCAACAAGCGGATTCAAGCCATTGACTGTGAACTTCACAGGAACAGCAAGCGGAGGAAGCGGAACATACTATTATCAATGGACTTATGGCGATGGTCAGAGTCAGGGCGGCAATAATCAAATATCACACACTTATACTCAAGCAGGAGTTTTCTATCCGACATTGAAAGTCACAGACACGAACAACAATGCTGTCGTTGTGAATTGCCCGACAATACATGTCAACAATTATCCACCGATAACAGGAACATGCACTGCGGTCCCTACGAATGGCACAAGACCATTGACTGTACAATTCCAAGTGACGGCACAAGGCGGTTCAGGGACTTACAATGCATATGGGTGGGACTTCTTAGGCAACAACCAATTGAATACACAAGGAAGCACTGCAACATATGTATATCAAAATGCTGGAACATATAATCCTGACGTTACAGTCTATGATAATCAAGGGAATCAAGGGGTAATAAGCTGTCCTACTATAACAGTTAACAATCCTATACCTCCATTGACTGCAACATGTAACGCATATCCTACAAGCGGATTCAAGCCATTGACTGTGAACTTCACAGGAACAGCAAACGGAGGAAGCGGAACATACTACTATTACTGGACATACGGAGACGGACAAAGCCAATACACACAAAACATAAGCAGAACAACACACATATATCAAAATAATGGAACATACAACCCAACATTAAAAGTGACAGACAGCCAAAACCACATAATAACAGTCAACTGTCCTACAATAAATGTCAATAATTATCCTCCGATAACAGGAACATGCAATGTCAATCCGACAAACGGATACGCACCACTAAATGTGAACTTTACGATAAATACACAAGGAGGAAGCGGAAACTACATATCATACAAATACATATTCGGAGACGGAACAACACAAACAACAACACAAAACAAAACAACACACACATACCAAAACCCGGGATACTATAATTCAAATGTTGTTGTCACAGACAATAAAGGAAACACAGGAACAATATATTGTCCACAAATAAGTGTCTATCAACAGCCCATAATAAATTATACTCTTAATTGTGCAGCGTATCCTACAAGTGGATACGCGCCATTGAATGTCAATTTCAATGCTACAATAACTACATCAACAGGTTCGGACAAATCAGAAGATATCAATTCCGATACAGATTCTGATGCGCCATCAACACCTTGGGTGTATACATGGACATTCGGAGACGGTCAGTCATTGATCAATGGACCGAATGTGCAGCATACGTATAATGCAGGAACATTCTATCCTACTGTAAAAGCAACAAATGGCAATATCACTCTTCAGAAGAGCTGTCCTACAATAACTGCAACTCAACCACCAACACCATTGAATGCTACTTGTGATGCATATCCAACATCAGGAGAAGAACCATTGACAGTAAACTTCACAGGAACAGCAAACGGAGGAAGCGGAACATACTACTACTACTGGTACT
>CAZQDS010000006.1:0-19046 GCA_964591655.1 uncultured Methanosarcinales archaeon | reverse complement strand
ACAAAGGAAACACAGGACTAATAACATGCGAACAAATAAAAGTATTAGAAAAACCTCCTATCAATAATACATTAGTATGCATCGCTAATCCGACAAACGGTACAGAGCCATTAGATGTGGAATTCAATGCCACCGGATTAGAAGACACACAAAACAACCCGACAAACAATCCAGACTGCTTCTCAACAACATGGACATACACGTGGACATTCGACGACGGAACAACACTAGTTGATGGATCACACGTATGGCACACATACAATGCAGGGACATACAATCCAACAGTAACAGCAACAGACGGATGCGAAACAAAAACAGCAGAATGCCCAAAAATAACAGTACACGAAATACCGCCAACACCATTGAATGCTTCTTGTGATGCTTATCCTACTTCAGGGGAAAAGCCATTGACAGTGAACTTCACAGGAACAGCAAACGGAGGAAGCGGAACATACTACTACTACTGGTACTTCGACGACGGACAAAGCCAATACGGACAAAACAAAACAACACACACATACACACAAAACGGAACATACAACCCAACACTAAAAATAACAGACACACAAAACAACATAATAACAGTAAACTGCCCAACAATAAACGTAAACGAAGAACCACCAATAATAAACCACACACTAACATGCGAAGCACAACCAACAAACGGATACGAACCACTAAACGTAAACTTCAACGCAGAAATAACAATAACAACAAACGGACAAAAAACAGACAACATAAAAAAATACATAGACCCAAAAACAGGAATAGAATGCTACGACAACACAATGACATGGACATACAAATGGACATTCGACGACGGAACAACATTACTAGACGGACCAAACGTATGGCACACATACAACAAAGGAACATACTACCCAATAGTACAAGCAACAAAAGGATGCCTAACACTAACAACAGAATGCCCAACAATAAACGTAAACGAATATATCTATCCTAATATAACCGGAGTATGCCATGTTGACCCAGATCAAGGCATTGCACCTTTGACCACTGAATTGAATGTGATTGTAAATGGCGGTTCTGGGGTATACACCAATTATGCATGGATATTCGATGATGGGACAACACAGAATACTATAATAAATAATGTATTCCATACATATTATGATATTGGAAAATATATGCCAAGCGTCACTGTTACAGATAATAAAGGAAACACTGGAACAATAACTTGCCCTGATGTCGATGTTATCGGATATGAGCCTGAATTGGAATGTTTTGCTGATCCTACTAATGGAGATGCACCATTAGATGTCAGATTCGATGCCATAACTAAATATATGTCAGGAACAATAAATCCGGGAACTGATTTTGTTGAGTATGAGTGGATATTTGATGACGGAACGATGCAAAGGACTACAATTAATACAGTTGATCATACGTATAGATATGCAAGAGATTATTATCCATTCTTGAGAGGAATCAGGGAGAACGGACAGACAGTATATGCAGAATGTCCGACAATAAATGTGGGGTATGGCAATTATACATTGATTGCAGACCCGAACGGCCCGTATAGAGATTATGTAAATACTTGGATAATGTTTGACGGTTCAGGTTCACAAGGAGAAATAGTCAATTATGTATGGGATTTCGGTGATGGAACAATAGTTGAGACTAGTCTGCCTTATGCATATCACTTATACAACAATACTTTAGGAGTATTCCCTGTAAAATTGACAGTATATGATATTTATGGGTTCAGCGCCGTAGGCTATACTACTGCAACCATAATCGAACCTACTAATTTCCTTCCTGAAAAAGAAAGGATTGACGATGGGTTATGGATTGGGAAGATAATAATGACAGGTAATGAAGGGATACAGGAAGTCGTAAGAAGTGATGATGACCTATATCTAAATATTGAATTGTCCAATGATTATGATTACGATCTTGACGATGCAAGGATAATAATAGAAATAACTGAATTGGGCATAAAGCAGAAATCTACTGCATTCGACTTGAGGACCGGACAGGAAAAGAGCCAATCAATAATTGTACCTATCTGGAGCGCGCCTGAAGGATGGTATGAAGTAAAAATAATTGTACAGGACGATAATGTCAGAAGAGTCAAATATAGAGATTTATTCGTATCAGACACATACAAAGAAGGATGTGCTGATTGTAAAGCAGGAGTATATTAAGCATAAAATATATATTAAAAATAACTCACTTTAAAGTAGTGAACTAATCGAAAGATTTATAAATAAAGCAAGGTTAATGATTGAAAGTTAAAGTGTATAGCTTACAATCATTTAAGGGGGTAAAAAAATGAAAGCAAAAATCTTTTTATTATTGTTTGTTTTGGTGGCAATGACTGGATTCGTATCAGCAGTCAACCTAGACGTAACTTCTGTAGAGATAAATAACAGAAATATATACGAAGCGAGCGGCAATCACACAAACAACTACAAATATGAAAGAGGAGAAGAATTAGAGATAGACGTCTGCGTGAAAGCGCTTGCAGAAGTGCAGGATGCACAGATAGAAGCAGATATTTATGGATATAGATATTCAACAAGAGAGCAAGGAAAAGTCTCGGATATAACAAACACATTCGATCTTGATGAAGGAGACAATGATTGTTTCATGCTGAATCTTGAAGTACCGACAAAGATGGATGTCGATTATTACAAATTACGAATAAGAGTCGCTGACAGGGATGGGGTATCCTTCTCTAAGGATTTCCAGTTGCACATTGAAGGTGCAGACAGTTCAGCAGCGATTGAGATAAGAGATTTCTCATTGGATCCTGAAGAGGTAATCGCTGGAAGAGCATTCACAGCAATGGTCAAGGTAAGGAATATAGGAGACAACGACCTAGATGACCTTAAGGTCACAGTGAGCGTCCCTGAATTGAACATCAAGACTTCAGAATACATGGATGAGATAGAGTCTGATGAATCAAAGACATTCGAAGAATTGCTATTAAGGATCCCTGAATGTGCAAAAGCAGGAAATTATGATGTCGAGATACTTGTCGAGTTCGATGAATATGAAGAGACAAGCGTTGCTACATCAATCACAGTGAAGAGCGGAGACATGTGCGGCACAGGAACAGGTACAGGAACAAGCGGTACATCTGGCGAGGATAAGACAATCGTGACTGTACCAAGCTCACAAGAGCTAAGCCAAGGCACAAGCATAGCATATCCGATAATGATACAGAATAATCTAGGGACATCAAAGACATACACTCTGACTGTTTCAGGAGCATCTGGTTGGGCAACAACAAGGATTGACCCGAGTTCAGTCGTAATCGTTCCTGCAGGACAATCAAAGACAGTATATATGTATGTCTCTGCAAACAGCAATGCAGAGCCAGGGGATAAGATAATGACTCTTACTGTTGATTCAGGCACTGAAAGCAAACAGATCCCATTAGTTGCAAAGATAGGCAAAGGGACATCATCAACAGCGAACTGGTCCGGATTAAGGAATGGATTAGAGGTCGGATTAGTTGTCTTAGTGATCATATTGATAGTGATCGGCCTGATCATTGCATTCAATAAGATGAGAGACAACAAGAAAGAGTCAGAGCCATACTATTAATTTTTTTAAATTTTATAATTTCAATAAGAATAAATTTCATATTTATCAGGTAAATATGATTGGTTGTGGGGGCATTTACAATGAGATTCAACACATTTGTGCTGCTGTTTTTATTAATTATAATCACAGCGGTTCCAGCATATGCAGTAATTGACGTGAAGACATATGACGCGAGCACAGATTTTTCAGTTTTGACTAATCAAAATATTAAAGCATGCACATGCACCTCAACAACAGATTATATAACAATAACTAATACAGGGAGTTTCTCTGCGATATTCTACCTGACGTCCGATATACAGCTTTCTGACACGACATTAGAGTTGGCTCCAGGCGAGTCAAAGCAGGTAAGCGTATTTATACAATCAGATTGCAACGCAAGGATAAAAACATACAATGTTTATGTAAGGTCCAATCTTGGTGTCGAAAAGACGATTGAAAAACAAGTCAATGTTGAAAGATGCCAAAATCTTGAATTGTGGGTCTCACCCGTCGAAGAGATAAAAGCCTGCAAAAGCGCAAATTACAATGTGTTCGTGAAAAATATAGGGAGCTTCCCGGAAGAATATTCTCTGAAGAGCAATGTTGACAAATACATATCATATTCATCCAATTATTTCACTTTATTGCCTGGTCAGACAGCATCTGTCAACGCCACATTGACATTCCCATGTGAATTCAATGGCGAAAAGGGCGTCGAATTCACAGCATATGCCATGAAGAACAAGCTTGACGCGACAATAAAATCAAGCATAAACGTCCTGCCAGATTATGCATTCGATTTGCAAGTCAAAAAGCAAAGCATCGACAACACATCATACAGGCAAGCATTAGACGTCTGCAACAGGGTATGGGATACAGAGTTTCCGGTGACTGTAAAGAATAATGGTATAGACAATACATTTACATTGTTGCTGGATGATTTTCCAGGGTTTGCAAGCATAAAAGGCATCGATGATGAGAAATATAGGTTCACATTGGAGAGAGGAGAATCAAAAACTTTCTATATATCAGTAGACGCACACGAATTCAGGAAAGAATCTGAAGGGCATGATTTCTCATTAACGATAAAGCCAAAGATTGGCGAACCAGCAGAAAAGAATTTGCGGATAAACCTTGACTCATGTTACGAGCATACGATATCAATAAATGACGTGAGCACAAAAAAGGAACCGATAGATATGTGCTCAGAAGGGTTCTATGAATATGATGTTGAGATAAATAATTATGGAGCATATACGGAGAACATCAAACTGTATCTGGAAGATGCGCCATCAAACGTGGATTTATCAAAATATAGCGTCAAGATAGAGGCCGGAAAGAGCGAGACTGTAAAACTATACATACAAGGCCCGGAGTCAAACTACTTATACAATATTAAAGTCGTAGCAGAGCTGAAAAACCAATTGAAAGAATCAGACGATATCTGGATACAGGCACATGACAAAAAGACATGCCATAACATACAATTCAAGAAGAGCAAGTATAATATAAATTATGACAACACTTACATAGATATACCTGTTAAGAATATAGGACTTTACTCCGACTATTATGACCTTGCCCTGAACGACACATCATTGTTGAGCATTGAAGAGAACAAAATATTCATCAATGAATCTTCAAAAATCAGGGTAAATGTAGATTCATCAAACATCCCTGAAGGAACATATGCTATCAGATTGACTGCAGACCATGTCTCTGGCGCAAGTTACGACAATGAATTGATCGTAACGTTGAAGGACAAGAGCGCTGTAAGGAAAGCTTTCGAATATTTCTTTTTCGGAACACAATGCAGGCAAATTAGTTTCTGGCAGATCATTGCGATAGTGTTGCTTTGCATATTAATAATACTATTCATGGTCATAGGACCGCATTATCCGTATAAATTAAGCAACAGGATAAGGCAGAAGCTTCCGATACTTGTCGCATTGCTTGTAGTGTTAATAGTCGCAGTAGTCCTCGTTTTGGTATTGGCAGACAGGCCGAAGACCAATAATGAAGTTTATGGGTTGAACACGAGCATGCAAGACTTGAGATTTGAGATAATAGAGAACGACAGATATGTGCTCGATGCTAAACAGTTCTTCACAGATCCCGACGATAACAGCCTAAGATATGAAGTTTCAGGCATGAAAGACGTAAAGTCATCAGTGGACAAAAATATAATAACCATTATGCCGGATTTCGGTTGGAGCGGCACAAGGACATTCACGATCACAGCATATGATGATCAAGGCGGAAGTTTAGAAAGCCCGGAGATGACGCTGAAAGTCCTTGACGTTCCGAGAAAGAGCATCTTAGAATTATACAACATCTATTGCTGGTATGCCAACCTGTTGTTATTGCTTGCGATATTATTCTTAGTGTTTGTTGCATTTGTGATAAAACAGAAGAAAAGGGGCAGGAAGTAAATATTCGCAACCTTAATGCTAGAATAAAAATGAGAGACATAATACAGATATTTGGGCCTCCAGGCTCAGGTAAAGGCACACAAGCCAAAATTCTTGAATCTACCGGATTGTTTAAGCAGATATCAACCGGCGATTTGTTCTCTAGGATAAAAAAAGAGATGAACCCAAAAGAACTTGCAGAAGAAATGTTATACCTAGACTCGATAGGTGAATTATATCCAGATAAATTGGCCGTAGATATATTCAAATATGAGTTAGATAGAACGGACAAAATACCAATAAATGATGGCATACCTAGAACAAAAGAGCAAGTGTACATGCTTAATGATTTCACAAACACGAGATTCATATTCAATCTTGTTGTCCCTTACAAAATCTGTGATAAAAGAATGAAAAAAAGAGCAGAAATAGATATAAACAAGACACAAGAGAGGGATCCTGAAATCAGGAAAAAAAGGATAATAGTCTACCAAAACAAGACAGAGCCTTTGCTTGAATTATATGAACCTCATATCATCGTATATTTGGATGGAACAAAAAACATCAAATACTTAAGTAATCAAATTCTTGACATACTATATTACACTAACTTTATAAATAAAATATAGGTTTCTAGACCATATGTTCTACAATGGGGATGTAGTATAACCTGGCTAGAATAAACGGCTCCAGATGATTGGAGCGATGAGTCCTATGGATTAGGGCGATGATACAATCAGGCCAAACCGTTGGATCTGGGTTCGAATCCCAGCATCCCCATGGAAGAGGGCTTTATGCCCTCTACTAATTTCTTTTCCTAGGCTTTCTTTAGAAAAGCTAAGGAGAATCCCAGCATCTTCATTTTAAATCTCGACAGTCTCATAAGTCATATTTGCTCTTTCTGAAGATAGAATAGATAGATACATGCCAATGCTGCGCCGAGAAGGTTGTACAGTAAATCGAATGCATTGTTCATGTAATCACCGACCTGCATCGATGCGTTGAACCATATGACTGCACCAAGCTCGAGTATTTCATTAAGTGCACCTATGCCAGATGCCATCGTTATGATTATTATCGCCAGAAGAATCTTGTTCTCTCTGGCTTTCTCATTCAAATGCTGGTATACGAATGTATAAGAAAGCACTGCTGCAGTAAAAGTGCCTATGATATGCACCAGATTGTCATATTTAAGCCAACTTAAAAGCCAAACATCGTATAGTCTTGTGCCGCTTATATGGATATTCCCACCGAATATGTGTAATGCAGCAACGACTGTCAACCCAAAAGCTATCCCAGAAGTGAATGAGAGATGCTCCTTGTATCTTATCAATATGAGTATGATTATTGACATTACAAGCGTATAATAAAGGAACTCATAGTTCTTATTCAACAAAGAAAGAACTGTAAAGAATGACATGTATAATATCGTGAACCAAAGCATGACTCTTAACTTCAATTCATGGTGCATAGCAAGACATCAGGTAATATAATTTATAAATATTTGGATTAACTTTTTAAAACGACGACATCAGTAAGTATTGCATGAGGAGAATATTCCAGAAAATCAAGAGTTTTGCTATCGAGCATAAGCAGATATTGATATTCATGGGCATCACTTTTCTTATATCGACAACTTTCTTTTTGTTACAGCCATGGATAATGAAAGAGATAAGGGCAAGTCCTGGGCTGTCAGGCATCTATGATTCTATAAATAGCCAGATACAGCACAGGTCACTGGTTTGGTTGTTTGTAGCGACATTCATCGGAAGCATATTCATATTCTCACTTCCAGTAGAATTGGTTTTTGTATATTATGTCATAACTGGTGCAAACGTATTCCTGTCGATAATCGTGGCGACTGCAGGCACAATATCGGCAAGATGCTTGAATTTCTTCATAGGATCAAAATTCAGGCATTTGACGTCACATCTCAAGGAAAAAGATGAAAATTTCAAGAGAAAATTCCATAAGACACAGACATCCCTGATTTTTTTCGGAAACTTCCTTCCGGCATTCCCTGTAGAGCATTTTGCAGTATTCGTAGGGACAACACATTATAATTTCAAAAAATTCTTGGTCTATGAGGCTGCAGGAAAATTGCTGAAATTTATCATAATAGCGGTATTCCTAAAATTCCTTTTAATGAATCTGGACTTATTAAGTGTTAGCTTTTACGACCTGACAAAGAATGTAATGGCGTGGATATTGGGTTTGTTAATATAATAGGTGTAACAATTAACAAAATTTAAAAATATTCCATGAATAGCTATATTGAGGTTGATTATTATGAGTCAAGAAGATATCAATGATGATTTAGGGCATTATATTAAGGAAAAGCATAAAAAAGAGCCATTCTGGAAGAAATTAAAGCTGAAACACAAGCCGAAAGAGGATGTTGAAGAAGAGATCAGGGTAGAGCTTGAAAATGCAGAGAAAAGGGAAGACATATCCCCTAAGGACAAGAAAGAGCTTGAAGAGATGGAACATAAGATTGAGGAAGTGAATGATATCGAGGAGAAAGTCGAGGAAGAGATAGATGAAGAGAGAGAAGGGATACTCAAGAGGTTCTTCAAGAAGCTTAATTTTGGAAAGAAAAATGACGGCATGGATGATAGAGATATGGGCTATTTAAATGAGCATGAAGGACCCGAAGAAGATGAGACAATCCATGATGAAGAGATGAAAGAGTTCCTTAAGAGCATGCATTCATGGATAACAAAGCTTGACCCAGAAGTCCAGAAAGAATTCAAGAATTCGAAAGATTTTGAGAAATATACGGAAATGTTGAGAAAACATGGTCTTATAAAATAAATGAGAGTGCCTATATAGGGACAATTTATGGCATTTCTCATAAAAATTTATAAATAAGCAGCACTTGTAATGATTTGGGTGGTACGATGCAGGATAAAACTCCTATATACATGATGATTATTGTGGGTATGGTCGCATTAGTTGGAATTGTGGTTATGCTTACAGGTCCGCAGACGGCAGACACTGGCATTACAGGCAACGTGGTTGCAGAAAATACGTTCTATGATGCTGCCGCATCTAGCATGTTAGGTAAAATATTCTTTACGCTGTTCTTGCTTGGAGCGGCCGGGTACATGTATTTCAAAGTAGAATAGATTCTTTTGGTGACCTAAATGGATATAGAGCAGAGACTTCAATTAATAAAGGAAGTAGGGGAAGAAATAATCTCAGAAGAGGAATTAGTTGAATTATTGAAAGACAAAAAACACCCGATTGCATATGATGGTTTCGAGCCTTCAGGAAACATACATATAGCGCAAGGCCTTTTGCGTGCGGTAAACATTTCTAAGATGGTCAAAGCAGGGTTCAAGTTCAAGATGCTAATAGCTGACTGGCATGCAGCAGCGAACAACAAATTTGATGGGGACTTAGAGAAGATAAGGGATGCTGGTGAATACTTTAAGGAAGTATGGAAAGCATGTGGCTTGGACACAGAAGGTGTAGAGTTCATATGGGCATCAGACCTCGTAAAGGACCCTGAGTATTGGAAGATAGTCTTGAATGTCGCAAGAGCGAATACCGTCACCAGGATAATAAGGACTTCACAGATAATGGGCAGAGGAGAATCAGACACATTGAGTGCTGCACAGATATTATATCCATGCATGCAGGCAGCAGACATATTCTATCTTAAAGCTGACGTCACTCAATTAGGCATGGACCAGAGAAAAGTCAATGTGCTGGCGAGAGAGATTGGCGAGAAGCTTGGATTCTGGAAGCCGATAATAATAAGCCATCACATGTTGATGGGATTGGAGAAACCTCCAGAAGGGGAGAATACTGTCGATAAGGCAATTGCTATGAAGATGTCAAAATCCCGTCCTGACTCAGCGATATTCATGACAGATACAGAAGAGGACATTAAGAGGAAGATATCAAAAGCGTATTGCCCAGAGAAGCAGATTGAAGAGAATCCTATAATGGAATATTGCAAATACATAATTTTCGAGAAGTTCGATTCGATGGAAATCAAGAGACCTGAGAAATTTGGCGGCAACCTGACAATCAGATCGTATGAAGAATTAGTCGACATATTCTCTAAGGGGGACTTGCATCCGATGGACTTGAAGACAGCAGTGACTCATTACATAAACGAGCTCATAAAACCAGTCAGGGAACACTTCCAAAAGAACGAGCATGCAAAGAAGTTACGAGATAAAGTGTTGAGTTATCAAGTGACGAGATAGCAATTACGGAAATTCTACGATAACACATAAAAAGTCTGCGAAAATTTTGTGTAAAGCTTTTTATAAAAAATTATCCTCACCCCAATATGAAAAAACCAGTGTTCACAACATTTAAAAATAAGGGAATTCTATCTTCTAACATGAGTACCTTCACTGCAATTGTCCAAAAAGAGGGCGATATGTATGTAGCTAAATGCCCTGAAGTAGGCACAGTTAGCCAAGGCAAGACAATAGAAGATGCTATAGATAATTTGCGTGAGGCCACACAACTATATCTGGAAGAATTCCCTAAACCTAAAAACAGCAAGCCAATATTGACTACATTCGAGGTTGGGGAAATTGTCAAGACTTAGAAATATTTCTGGCCAGGAATGCATAAAAATTCTTTGCAATAAATTCGGATTTAAAATAATTAGACAAAAAGGCAGTCATGTAGTTCTAAAAAGAGATATAAACGGAAAAACCATAGGAACTGTAGTTCCGATGCATCAGGAATTGAAGCGAGGGACATTAAGAGGCATATTGGAGCTTGCAGGAATCAATGAGGAAGAATTCGAAAAGTATGTTTAATCATAATTTCTTGTTTATGCCTAAAAGTTCTTCCTGCGTAGGATTAGAAAAATATACTCTGACATCAAAACCATCCTCCATTAATTCTAACATCTCAAAATCATGGCGAGTAATTAATTTGAATTTTTCTTCATTCAGATATTTACGCTTAAATGAAGCATAATCATTTACTGTAAAATCAGCATCGCCCATCTCAGGTCGTGTAGAATCAGGCGTTCTAATCTTGAGCAATTGAAGATCACCTGCTATTGTATGTATTGGTTTTATATGAAATATTTTTCCAGTAGGAGTTTCTTTAACTTCTTTACCTATCTTTGATGCGGCATTAAGAAATTCATAACATTCTCTTTCATTCTGAGAGAATATACATACCCAATTTACAGGAATATCTTTTTGTTCAGTGTATTTGTCTTTCAGATTTTTTGCTTTCTCTACTATAATCCTAACAAGAGATATCAAATCTTTCATACTTATCTCCCCGCAAATATCTCTATCACGTCACCGTTCTGTAATGGATGATCTTTTCCTACTGGCATCTTCTTCTTCACATCTATTGCTTTTATGAAATTATTTCCGAAGTCAGAATGCAATCTAAATGCGAAATCGAGTGCTGTTGTTCCTGGTGGCATCAAGAAGCAATCTGGAAGGACTCTTCCATACTGATCAGTCAATTTATTAACGCCGCCAGGGAATATCGTTATATATTTCAATAGTCTGAACACGGCTGCATTCATGCATGATTGTATGCCAGTCCCTTCTGGAAATTGTTTCAATACATTTTCCTTGATGAAATTCAATGCAAGCTTCTGTTTATCAGTCAATTTTTTTTCATCAACAAATTCGAAATCTGCCGTTCCAGGGACATATCTTATCAATTGATGCTTTGTCGCCTCTCTCAATGCAAGCTCTGATTCTGCACTGCATGGGACTATGATGAGCTCTGGATGCTCATTCTTTATCCTTTCATAATTCTCTTTCGCTATCGGGATGTCCATCTTGTTTGCTGCAATGATCATCGGCTTAGTGATTTTCCTTAGAGCCTTAGCAATTTTCATCAAGTCATCATCGCTCCATTCAGTCACTTTCTCTTTTGGAAGTTTTAACTCTCTTATCACATCATCGACCATCTCTTCTGTGACTTTAAGGCCAGAAAGCTGTTTCCCTAATGCTTTTGCTGGATCGGAATGCTCCTGCTGTATCTGTCTCGCAAATCTTTCCCATCCCTTATTCAATATCCCTAAATACCAGAAATCAATCTCTTCCTCTAAGAATCTTATATCGTCAAATGGGTTTCTAGACCCCGGCTCTGATGGCTCTCCACGCTCATTTGTCGCGCCTGCAAAATCAACTACATGTATCAATGCATCTGCTTGCCTTAGATCGTCAAGCAATTGATTACCCAGGCCTTTCCCTTCATGTGCCCCGGGAACAAGCCCCGCAACATCTATGACATCGACTGGAACGAATCTCTTATGGTCGACACAGAACCCTTCTCTTGGATTGCATTGCGTATTGAAGAATGTGTCTACACAGTCTATCTTCACGAATCCTACTCCATGGTTTGGCTTGATTGTCGCGAATGGATAATTAGCTATCAGGACATCCATAAGCGTAGCTGCCTTGAAGAATGTGCTTTTTCCAACGTTGGCCTTACCAACAACGCCTATCTGCATGATAGACGAGAACAGAATACGATTTAAAAGGTTTATGCTAAATACTTATCTTAATGAAGAACGATAATCTGATACAATTTTGACTATTTCTTTTATGGACGGTATATGAAGATTCGTATTTTTATCCCTCAATGCGGAGCCTATTATGAATCCGTCAGCTGCGCCGAAATATTCTGGTATATTATTTTTGTTCAGTTTCGATGCCACAATCACAGGTGTCCGACTCGCGAATTCAGTGTTATTCACTTTCTTGTATTCCCGCACTCTTTCCAATGGCACTTTTTCTTCATCAGGTCTTGCCTTCACCATTATCGCATTCGATCTATTTCTAGCCACAGACAATAGATTATTATCATCTTCTACCAGCCGAGCTTCTACCCGCTGAGCGTATGGTGGATTAACACCACCGATAACCAAAATGTTTGTAAAAACATTAAAATTCTTGAATATCGAATCCGTATGATCACTTTCACTAAGACTCGTCACTTTATTATTGATTTTATATGTGCCCGCAATCATATCGTTTACTATGAAAGAAATAGGGAATCCATTGGCCAAAGTAATTGATGTTTCAAAATTGTTTATGAACTCATTATACATAATATTTACGCCTATAGGATATCTTGAATATCTGAATGCATCCAATGTTTCAACAATATTACGGAATTGATATACGTATTCTTCAGCATTATCGAATTCATTGATATTCTCCAAATAAACTGCAGTTATTCCTTCATCTTTCAATGCCTTCACTTCTTCAATCATTTTTGCTGAAGTCTTATCTGCATAGACTCCTGCTAATATAGGCATTCTTCCTAGTTTCTCTTCTAATTTAGACATGTTGACGACAACAATAATAAATTTATAAATTTTATTATTATATAGTGGATACATAAACATATTGTTTAAATTTATAAATACAAATTCATTCTTTTCTTAATGCATGAATTATTCGAGAATGATGGATTGGTTGAGGAATCTGAATGGATTAAATCAATTGAAAGACTACAGCCACATAATGAAATTTCAGATCCTGAAGAAGTAATAGTGCATGAATTGATGAAGTTCGTTGAAAGTGCCGTAATTGAAAGAGCTAAAGAAAATATCCCTTTAGGCATATTCTTCTCTGGCGGACTCGACAGCAGCCTCATCGCTGCGATATGCAAGAGACATAAAATCAGATTCACTTGTTATACTGTCGGCTTCCAGGATGGAAACATGGAAATTCCTGAAGATGTGAAGCATGCAAAAGAAGTCGCGAAACATTTGGATCTTTCTGACGCAGAATTCAAGGTCAAGATATTCAATATTGAAGAGGCAGAAGAGACACTAAAGAATACAGCACAAATGCTTCAAGGCATCCCAATAAAAGATGACATAAACAGGATAGTCAATCTAGGCGTTGCAGCTGTAGAAGCCGCAGCGTATTCAATTTCTAAAAAAGAAAAATACTTTTTCTCAGGGATCGGATCAGAGGAGATATTTGCGGGATATGAAAGGCATAAGAAGAACCCCACAAATGAGGAATGCTACAACGGATTGATGAAGATGCACCAAAGGGACCTATTGAGGGATTCTGCTGTCGCGGATTCCCTGGGATTCAGTTTCCTGACGCCATTCCTTGATGAGAAACTGATCAGATATGCATTATCCATCCCCATCAATCTCAAGGTCAATGAGCATGGGAGCAAGATGATACTTAGGAAGGCGGCCATCCCATATTTAGGAAAGTTCTCTGAAAGGCCAAAGAAGGCAGCGCAATACGGTTCAAGCTTCGACAAGGCAATAACGAAGCTTTCGGCAAAGCATGGTTTCGCGAGCAAGAAAGAATATTATGAGAGCCTAATAATGCCTCATAAACGATAATCTTTTTAAATATTGATATATATGGGTAGTGTATGAAAAACTTATTCCGCAACAATTATGCTATGGCAATCATAAGCATAGTAATTATTGTTCTGATTGTTGCAGTAACATTGAACTTCAACACCGTAGCGGATGATAGTGCTGGGCAGGCATATTTATCTGACACCCAAGAGGGCGTCATCAGAGTGGATAATAGTCCTGCAATGACAAAAATCTATGTTGAGTCTGAACCAGAAAGGTATGCTTATTTAAGGGATAAGTGATGCACTACACAAAATATTTAGTTCTAAACACAAAAAAACAGAAAGAGATAGTTAATATAACAGATGAAGTGCTGCTGGCAGTCAAAGAATCAAAGGTCAGGGAAGGGCTCTGCCTAGTCAATTCAATGCACATAACATCCTCAATATTCATAAATGATGAAGAATCAGGATTAAAACAGGATTTCATGGAATGGCTTGAAGAGATTGCTCCTGAAAAACCAGAGTATAGGCATCACATGACAGGAGAAGACAATGCAGATGCACATCTGAAGAGGACAATAATGGGAAGAGAAGTCGTCGTTGCAATAACTGATGGAAGGCTCGACTTCGGCCCTTGGGAACAGATATTTTATGGAGAATTCGACGGGCAAAGAAACAAGAGAGTATTGGTAAAGATAATAGGAGAATGATTGTTCATGGAAAAGAAAGCGAAGCTTGGATTGATGTTTGAAATCTCATTGGCAATATTGTTCCTTATATTATTCCCCTTTTTTAGGAAAGATATCTTGATATTCTCATTCTACATAATAATCTATTTCTATATCATAAGGTTCAAGAGAGACTCAATAAAGTATCTTGGACTCAGCACTTTGATATCGATCATCTGGGTCTATATCGCAAAAGATTATTACACATACACCCCAGATATGGCGACACTTTTCGGACTAGACATATATCCTTTGTTGACATGGTCTCTAGGGTTGCTTGCATTAAGGGAGTTGTACGATTATATAAAACCGAAAAATACACTAAAATCAATAGTAATAATCACTATAGCTTATATAATAATTTTAATAATACTTGAGACATTAGCATATCATATTGTAGGTTTCAAAAATCCCGGACCCTATCCTGGCCTGCCTATATGTGATTGTATCCATGCACCAGTGTTCATGCAGATATATTATCTCGCCATAGGCCCAGCATATTACATGCTTACGCTTCTTTTAGACAAATTTATAAAAAAAGATTGATTACTTGACTTATGGAGAATTCCCAATTTACTCATAAGTATAAGCCTCAGAAGACTTCTGAAATAGTGGGGCAAGATGAGCAATTGAAGGAATTGAAAAAAAACATAAGTGAGCATCATAAAAAGAAAACAAAAAAAGCGCTTTTGATATATGGTCCTTCTGGGACTGGAAAGACATCAACAATACATGCACTGGCGAAAGAGCTTGATTTAGAGATAATCGAAGTCAATGCATCAGATTCGAGGAATACGGATTCTTTAGAGCAAAAGATTCTCCCAGCAATAAAGCAGCAATCATTGTTCAGCAAAGGAAAAATCATATTGATTGACGAAATTGACGGGATATCTGGAAATCAGGATAGAGGAGGCGTACCTACACTCATAAAATTCATAGAAGAGAGCTCATTCCCGATAATATTGACCGCAAATGACCCGTGGGACCAGAAGTTCAACGGATTAAGGTCCAAATCCATAATGATAGAATATAAAGCCATAAGCGTTCTGGTCATGGTCAACCATCTGAAAGATATCTGCAAGAGAGAAGGCATAAAGATCGACGATGAAGCATTGACCGCATTATCAAGAAAGAATCAGGGAGACTTGAGGGCTGCATTGAATGACCTAGAGAACATCTCTTCATCCAACAAGAACATAAAAAAGGAGGACATATCAGAAACATCTGAAAGAGAAAGAGAAGAGACGATAATAAATGCGTTGCTGAAGATATTCAAGACTAAAGATCCAGAGATAGCGCTTCGAGCATTTGATGGAGTAGATGAAGATATTGACAAGATATTCCTATGGATAGATGAGAATCTGAGCAAGGAGTACACTAAAGAAGCAGATTTGTCAAAGGCATACAATGAATTATCAGAAGCAGACGTTTTCTTCGGAAGGATAAGGAGATGGCAGTATTATAGGTTCTATGCATACATATATGATATGTTGAGTGCAGGGGTTGCATTGGCCAAGAAAGAGAAAAATGCTTCCTTTGTAGCATACAAACCTACTTCAAGGATATTGAAGATATGGATGGCAAACCAGAAGAATGCGAAGAGAAAATCAATCGCATCAAAGCTTGCAGCGCACACGCACACATCGGCAAAAGGCGCATTCCATGAGGTGCCATACATCAAAGCATTGGCCAAAGATAAAAAGCTGATCAGCAAGATTGCAGAAGAATTGAAGCTGGAAAAAGAAGAGATTGAATGGTTGAAGAAATAATATGTGCATAGAACAAAGACAAAACAAAAAGATATTTAAATCAACAATTAATCTCATTCACTATCGGGACGGTAACTCAGCCTGGGAGAGTGCTGCACTGAAGTGTTTGCATGGCAAACGTCAAGAATGCCGTGCATTCTCTGAACTGCAGATGTCATGAGTTCAAATCTCATCCGTCCCATACTTTCGGCGAAAAATTTAAATAAAGATAAATAGTATTATTATAAATGCTTAGACAGACACTCATGCCTAATATATGGGGAATTCTAGGAACGATAGCATTAAATGTTTTAATCTATTTTATGTTATTATACTTACTAAAAAAAACAAATATTCCCAATAATCTTAGATTAATTATCATAATTGGAATCATTATAATAATTACTATTGTATCATATTTGTCGGGATTTTTGACTTACGAAAAAATTTCTGTAGAAATAGCAAATTCACAAGGCACATATATCGGGTATAGTTGAAAACTATTCAAAAAAAAAGAAAAAAATAATTCTACACCTAACCACATGCAATTTGACTTCTATAAATTTTCTCTAAAATATTTTTTCAGGATTACACTCCCGTCGTGCTTGTCAATCCTTGCAATACCATCCCTGCGACGAGGTTGAACACTAACATGACGACTAGCGATATTATACAATACAGGATTGTGCTTGTCATGAGGTTTTTTCCAAGCATGTACCTTTCATTCAATGGATCTGCACCGTTCCTTATTCCATTGACTATCATTGTCATTATATATATTATCTGGACCACGTACACCCCTACTATCATCTGGAAATAGAATGTTGGTATTCCAAGCCCGAAGAAATCTGTTCCTATACCGGCCGTCAATCCTGCCCCGCCGAGGCTTCCTGATTCTACGCTGCCGCTCAATATCGCCATCTGATCCTTTAAACTGCCAAGTATTGTCGTTATCATCGAAGTTATTCCTATGACTATCCCTGCTATTGCTGGCGTCAAGAACGATATCTGGCTTTCAAGGCTGCTTATCGTGTCCGCCATCAAATCCTTTAACCTTTCATCAACACGATGTATCTGTTTTATGTATTCTGAAACGTTGATTATTGCCTGACTGGCGACTATCGGCCCCTTCTTGCTTGATTCTACCAATACTTTCATTGAGCTCTCTATCAGGTTGCTCGGATAATAGACTAATGCACCTCTTTTCGGGTCGAATATTGCGCTTTCAACGTTCATCCCGAGCTTAGTTATATTAAGGCTCACTAACTCAAAGAACCTTCCGGAAGTCGTCCCTGTTGTCACATCTGCAACTTTACTGAATGCGATCTCTACAGGCAATCCGTCTCCTATCCTGTTCCCTAGCTGGAATAATGCTCCTGCAAACTCATTCTCTAATTTCTTTGATTGTTCTCTTACTTTTATAAGATTCTGCGATTTTATCTTGTAGTATAATCCTATTGAAAGCCCGAAAGCCAACGGTATGAATAAACTTATCACGGCAGCTCCAAGGCCGAACGGACCTATATACCGATCATTGTCCTCCCTATACCCTAAGAAATAAAATCTTCCTTCAGGTATCTTATAATTGTCTATAAACACTACAGGCGTCGCTTCATCGTTTGTTATGACGACATCCCATCCTGGTAGAATGAAATGTATCAATATGGGGCTAATCCCTATCAAGAAAAGGATTGCAAACAATAACACTGCACCATACATGGGGCTTAATTGTATATCGCTGCTTCCTACTTTCACGACTATATTGCTTAGTTTTTTCATCTCTGGATTGTTTTGCGAAATGTCTGTTTCACCATACCCTGAAGGACGTGTACTGAGTATTACTCTCCCAAGATAATATATCCCTACAGGCAACGCAAGATTGTATAGCGCCATGAGATGGTACCACTTCACGCCTTCCATGAAGCTTACGACCAATGGCAGTATCACTAATCCTAATATCGGAAGGACAATCCCTAACATATTCAGCATTGTCAACGGTCCTTGGAGGTTATGCGCATAATGCAACATCTTTTCATATGTCTCGTCTAACATCAATCTCAATGCTTTCTCAAGGCTGTCTAATCTTCTCGATTCAGAATTTTCATATAGGCTTGCTTGTATAAGATGCATGCTCTCTACATATTCCATATTCCATTTCTTCCATGTCTCCATGTATGCGTCAAGGCTTTCTTTCACTGATTCATACTTCCCAGTTTCAACATTCCAGATGACTTTTTTTAAATCTAGGCTTAATGGTGGCGGGAGATGCTCTGCAGCGAAATCTATCGCATGCTCTAGATTAGAAG
>CAZQDS010000005.1:0-26754 GCA_964591655.1 uncultured Methanosarcinales archaeon | reverse complement strand
TCATCATTTATCTGTTGATAGCCTCTTTTAGCGAATTGATGTGCCATCGCATGAGCAGAATCTTCGTCGAAGAAGCGCACAACATGTATGTGTCCTGTACCTTTCAATCTTTCTAACGCATTCTTCACCAATAATTTGGATAATCCATGCTCCCTATATCCTTCATACACTTCAATATTGCTGTATATCAGTTTATCCTCAGGGACTCCCGGGTTCAACTGTTTAATTCTGCCTGATGTCGCTTTGTTATGAAAGAATTCGAAGAATCCGCATTTCTTTTCTCTTCTCATGTCCTGTGCGATGATCTCAAAGACGTACCTTTCACGGTATCTAACATCATGACGCTCCCTAAAATAGAGACCGATATCTGTACCACACTTATGCTTCATCTCAATAAATTCGATGTTTTGGAGAATTTCTGATTCTAGCTCATTCACTTGAATTCCCAGAACTCAACTATCTTTTTTGTCTGTTGATATGGATTGAAATGCTTCTCGAAGACCTTTAATTTATACTCGTTGAAGTATGCTTCCATGACCTTGCTTATGAGATTTGCAGAGAATCCTAAGTCATGGTATATCTCCTTGCATGCCTCATAGTTCACTGCACCGTTTATCGTCTGCTTGAACCTTTTCTTATCGCTCCAAGAGACTTGTGAGCTTATGAAGAACTTGTTTTTCTTGAAATAATTCTGGATCAGTGCCAGGTCTTTCTTCACATTTCCTGAAAGCTTGTTCTTTCTCTTGAACTGGTCATATATCTTCTTCCCTATGAATTTGAGTATCAGCTGTATCTTGCCTTTATCTCTCAATCTCTTATAGAATACCCTGAACATGGCAAAGAAATATACATCAAACACTTTAGGATTCTGAAGATTCTTCGATTTGAGCTTCTTCTCCTGGAGCCTTTCTGAGAACAAGTTGCTTATCTCTTTCTTGTATATGATCCTGAACCCCGGCACTTGCTTGTCAAACACCATATAACAGCTGTCAACAACTATATCTACAAATGATTTGCTGATCATGGATGACTGTAAGATATGCTAATATATTAAACTATCGTTTTTACTCGACAGTTTATAGAATATTTATAAATGCTTTATAAAGGGTTTATAAATGTCTTCATCGTCAATAGGTATTCAGTATTATCGAATCAGCCATTATTTATGGTTTATTTATAAAAGGCCGTAGAAATACACTTCCAATAATGCGCCAATGACCAGCAGCAGCACACTTATTGTCAAGAAAACAAATCCGTCCTTCATGACATAGTTGAACTTTGCAGAACCGACCTTCTCACGCAATACCGCTTGGCTCATTATGCCCCCTGCGACTATGGCGAAAAAGTATGATGATGCTTCAGTGATCATGTGTGGTGCGACCTTGACGAATGTCAATGCAAAATTATTGAATGCATCGCCTGAATGGACTGCGACATATCCGAAAATGACGCCCCAAACAGATGCATTCCACGCGAGGAAGAGTATGCTTCCTGCACCGATGATCAATGATAATATCAGGAATATAGAAAGTACCTTAAAATTATTGAGGAATATAGAATAAAAATCAAACCCTGAGAGGTTTGCATTACCTGTTATCCCGATGATCCTCAATTGGCTGTCGAACAATCCGCTGACGAGAAGCTCTGGAAATCTTATAGAGAACAACCCGTACGCCAAGAATATGCCTAAGAAAAGCAGCAGAAAGATTTGCAGAACATCAGAGTGATCGGTCAATATCTTCTTGATGCTGAAGCCGCTGGATCTCGTGTCTTGTATCTCCTCGATCTTCAATATGCTGTTCAAGGACGGGGCGACCAATAGCGACAAGAATGCTATGCTTGCGATGCCCTGGCTTCTTGGAAATATTATCGCTGCGGCAAGGATGCCTATCAATGAATAAACGAATCCTATAACAAATGCAAATCTCGGCTTCTTCTCAAGCCAATCAGGTTTCAATATATTCTCAAGCATTACACTAAAGCCGACATCGTGGTATTTAAATATTGTTGTTTGAAAGAAATAATAAAAAAATTAGTACTTAGGCATTGGTGATGGATACCATCCCTGTCCATCCTTGAATAAGCTGAATGGACTCATGCCACCAATTCCACAATAAAGGATAAATTCAAGCTTGTTCATGTGTATCACTGATACAACATATTTCCTTTATTATTTATATTTTACGGAAAATATCTACTCTAAGAAATCTTCGCTTATCTCGAATTCATCATCATCACTTTTCGCTTTAGATGAAGGTACAGCAGTCTCTTTAGTGTCCAGAACGACCTCTTTCGCATGATCAAGCATCTCTATCTCGTGTTCAGGATTCAGGTTTGTGAAGACTATGTCTGCTGTGAATTCCAGGTGCTGCATCATGTTTGTCTTCGCCCGCCCAAGGACCTTTATCTGCTCGCCGAGCAGGTCTGTCTTGTACTTCTCGAATTCTGCAGAATCCTTGAACCTCAACATTTGCGTATCATCAAGTTTTAATAATCTCTGTGATTGCTGTTTCCAGAAATTGACCCTTATGTTTGATGTCCCATCATCAAGATATACATTAAGAATATAATTATATGATGGCTGCTGCTGTCCATGCTCATCGCATTCGAATGATTCCCCACGTAATCTCAATCTCTTGTTGCATTTAGGGCATACCTCGAAGAATCTCATGTCAAACACTTGCACTATAGTCCCTAATATCTCTGCACTCATCCCGTCAGCAAGCTCTGAAATGTGCTTCCTATCATATTCAGGCCTCTCCCTGACAGAGACTTCTATGCCTTTAGGATTTATTATCACGTGACTATTATCTCCCAGATGGAGTTCTTTCCTTCCTGTGTTTTCCCTCACGTAAGCACCCTTTATCTTAAGGATGTCATCTTCCTTTATCTGCTTGAAGTCATCAGTCTTATCATTCCAGAAAACGACCCTTATGGCACTCGTATCATCAGCAAGAGATAAGTTAGCGACTTTTCCTTTACGCTTCTCTGTATTGAACTCCCTCAATTCATACTTCCTGACAACTTTGCCGACAACATCCACAGACTTCATGCCCACAAGGATGTCTTTTATCTTAAGCTCTCCAGAAACATCAAATATCTTTATGCCAAGCTCATTAGCTATGATGTGTGCTGCGCCTTCCTCGCTCACAAGGCCGTAAAGCGTCTCCACTTTCTCAGAAATCTTCTTTTTGACTTCCTCTTCAGAAAGCCCTGAAGCCTTGCAGATCTTGGCAATAATATCCTTGACTGGAACCTGAATCATTTTAAATACCTCAACCAACACGCAGTCGATTTAACCCCTGAGAAATGGTTTTCTTCCTGAATTTATATAAGTTACGGTTTATTTTTCATCATCGTCAAAAAACTCGTAGTATGACAGTATTCCTATAGAAACCATAATAAACCAAAAGAAAAACTCTTCAAAAGGAAATTTATGCCCTAAAATCTCAATCCAACCAATAAAATTTTGTCCCGGAAATGTCCACTGATTTAGTTGCAGTCCTGTCATCTCGAACATGAAAGATAAAATAAAGAAATAACATGCTGTTTTGACATATTTTGATATTAATTTTGGGAAAAATGATAAAAATGTGATGCTCGGCAACAATATTAAAACAATACCGATTAGTAAATACGCATATTTTATTCTTAGAAAATCAGGATTTAAAGAGTATATCAATAAGAACAGAATAAACAATATAATTGCTGGTAGAATAAAATACTTCATTTTTTTATCAATAAGTTCATGTTTGCCTTTATCCAGAAAATGTTCATAAAATATAACGACAGTATAGACTAATAAAAATCCCCATATTAAGTCCTCAATTGGGATTACGCCCAATAATCTAAAAGGAAATATTGTGGTAGGAACATACCAGGAACCGTCTTGGGCGGTTATGTAATCAATAATAATTCCGAATGGTAATGCGAATATCGCTGAGAATATCAGTGTTTTAAGAGATTTATGGGGTGTTCTATAAGATAACCATGATGCTGGAAGACCAAAAAAGAGTAATGTGGATACCAAGAAATTGGCTTTAATCAAAAGAGAAATTACTGTCGCAATTATGGGGAAAATAATCAAAAGTATTATATCTATTTTTTTAAGTGTTTTTTCATTAAATATCATGGCGTCACCACAATAGTCTCTGTAAATGCACTGTTGTATTGTGCATCGATGTTGTTCTTCTTTATCACAGGAATGACTCCTATCCTTGAGACCATTGTCGCATCGACATCCATTGTCAATGCGCCCGTCTCTGAAACGTGATTGAATGGTATATGCACATTGCAGAAATCTGGATTGTTCTGATTTTGGCCACACATGTTCCAATCGATGTATGCCCTATATAATATCCCTGCATTGTCCATCGGCAGCCCATTGATATAGAACAAAGGCCTTTCATAATTCAAGTAGATCCTGTTCGTCACAGTGTTCACTGTTGCAGTCGCAATCGCAAATCCTGGTTCAAGAGTGTCTGCAGGCTTTATGTTCTGAAGGTTCTGCCCAAGAGTTATCTTCTCTGTCGCATTAATATTGTTTATCTCATTCCCATCTGTATCGACTGCAGTCACGGCGATATATTTATCCCTGCCTGTATTGAGCGCATTGTATGGATCTGAGCCGTTCAGGATGTAGAAGAATTTCTCCCTGTTAATCATATAATATAATTTATCCTCTGATAATTCTATCTTTATGTCTGCGCCATCAGCATCCTTTGCATTATACAAGAACCTGCAGTATTTATCATCGACGATCTCGCATTCAGGATCTTGTGCGATGTCAAACGCTTGCAATTTATCATATCCATCGCTTAAGATGTCGATGCTCCTATAATGCAAAGTGTTCCTCATAGTTTTTATGTCATTGTTGAAGTCTGCAGCAACATCACTCATATAGATGACATATGACCCCACATCAGGGACTTTCTGGCCGTTCTTCTTTGATTCATCAAACATGACGATGACAGAATTCTTTGAATGTTTTGCATTCGATAGTTCAAGGCCCGTCAATGGTGGAGGAGCATCGTTGTCCTTTATCGTTATCGCGAATTTCAACGTGATGTTCTTTGCGACAAGTGTCTGCCCATTATATTCTTTGGTCTCATAATCTGTCTTCAGGCAAAGCCTGAACCTTGATCCGGTTATGGAACATTTCTTGTAACTGGTCGTTCCAGACTTAAGATACCCGAGCTTCTTATACAGATTGACTGTGTTCATTGCTGCGCTTAATTTGAGAGGATCATTGTTCGCATCAAGGAACCTGTTGTATGATGTGACATCATATGTTATCCCTGATTTCGTGAAACTGAACAATGAAGACTCGTCCCCAGAGATTATATCCACCTTCATTGTGCTGCTTTTTTTGAGATCGCATTGGCAGTCGAAATCAGGGCTCAATGCACAATCCTCGACACTCTCTATGAACTCGTTGAATACTTTCTCATCATTGCTCTCATCACAATCCCTCGTCAATTCTATGTTTATATTATTGGCCTTATAGTATCTGCCTGTATTGTTGTTGAATTCCCCGATTTTTACATCAAGACAATCGTCTTTTCCGAGCGGCGATCCTCTGCATTCATTAGTTGTTCGGTTCATGAACATTGAAAGATTATCGACAAGCGATAGATCAAACGGTATATTGACAGTGAATGATGGCTTGACATAATATTTCCCGATGATGCCCTTCCCTTCTATCTCGTCTATTGCCACCTGTTGATATTCAGTATTCAATGTTCCTGTTCCCGTGCCATACTCTTTTCCAGTTATTTCCTTATAGTATTGCTTCATTGTCTCTAGGAACAGATAATTCCCTCCTCCTTTCTTGCCATCACCTAGACATATGTCATAAGTATGCGGAGTGTATTTGTACAATGCGTATGTTGCAGCATTCTTTATAGCAATACTGCTCGGTCCCGTATTAGAATTCTTAGGGCATTTGCCTCCATAATTTATGTTCTTGAATTCATATGGATAAGTGTTCTTCAACCCTGCATTGAAATGCCTTATGTAAACATTCTCGACAGCACACTTTATCTGGTTCTCGAAACCGAAATATTTAGGGTCACACTTCTTCACGTCAGGACAGCCGCAACCCATTGCGATATTCAATTTATCTTTCGTCGCTGTCTTGGCAGTTATGAGACTCTGCTCTTTCTGGAGCGTCACCAATACCAATATAGGACTTATACTATTTTTCTTCGATATATCATAGATTATTTGTGAAGGCAATTTTCCGTCTACAGGATCCTTCAATACGCTGCCTTTCCTCTCCAAGAATTTCTGTATCGCCTGTTGTGTTACGCTGACATCGCGGAATTCTGCGTCTGTTATCAGCATGCTGAAATCATGCATCGTCTGTTGGCTTCCGTTGCCTGTCGATCCGCCTGCGCCGGGTTTAGTCACTTCAAAAGTGATAGATTTCCCTCTCTCATCTCTTCCCATAGCATCTTTTGCATTTGCAGTCACAGTATATTTTATCTTCGAGCCGTCAGTAGGTGCAAGAAGAACACATTTATCGGCGCCTCTCTCAGCCGCCAATTTATTCTTATCAGTCATGAAAGAACATATTGTCTCTATGTTCATGTATGTCTTCCCTTGATTATCCTTATATACATCAGTTTTTTTCTGTCCGTCGAAAGTATATTGTGATTGTCCTGAAGCGTCGAATATCGGTCTTGCTGCAACGCTTGCACATTCAACACCAGGATTTTCTACTGTCGTTATTATCTTTATTGTCATGTCGCCAGATACCTCTTTCTGCGATACTTGAATGTTCGTTATCTTCCAATCATCATTATCCTTCTTCTGGCAATTAAGACTTGCAGGATTTATGCTCCCGTATAGGTCGCAGAACCTGAACGGGCCGCCCGCCTTAGGATCAACAATGTTGCCTTGTGCATCCCTCAATTCTATCTGGCATGATTTCGAGCCAGTATTGAATTGCACATTATTGCTCTTTATTGCGTCTGCCATGAAACATGTGGGATTGATATTCCTATTGCCCCAACCCTCTGGCTTTACGGCAGGAGCGCCTTTGAAATTCAAATTCGGGTCGACATTATCGTTGATTACGGTGAAATGAAGATGGATAGGATATGCTGTAGGCCCTTTCGGCCCTCTTCCTCCAACAACGCCTACCTCAGCACCTTGTGATACCTGGTCGCCGACTTTCAATGAAGGGTTTATGCTGTTGAGATGCAAATATTCGGTCTTGAAGCCTCCTCCATGATCAATGACCACTCGGCCCCATCTTGTCGGATCGAGGCTCTCTATAGTTCCTGCACCAGCAGCGACAGCTTTAGGTTTTGCTCCTCCAGTCCCTATATCTAATCCTGCATGATATGTCGTCCCTCCACTGCTTCCTCCCCTATAACCGAAACAGCTGGAGACAGAAGTATATCCTGGAACAGGCCAGATGAACGTCCCAGAGAATTTCAAGTCACCGAATTGCTGTTGCTGTGTCACATACTCCTGCACATCAGCCCTTTCCTTGTATTCTTTGCTCTTGAAAACATAATAAGTGTACTTGTCATCAGACAATGCGCGCAATATCGTGCCTGAAATGCTTCCTTCATAGAAATATTCATAAGTATTCTTCTTTTTCAGATTGATATCTTGAGATGCAGAAAGCTTTTCATTAAGATTATTGCTTATGTATTCGCCTACAGGATTATCTATGTGTGGGAAGCATTCATCGTTTTCAGAATTCCATAGATTATATACATAAGACCCGCATGACGCGCCCTCTTCTTCCTGCCCATTTTCAGGGACAGTGGAGACAGCACCTTCCTTCGCATAATCCTGCAATGATTCATCGATGACATATCCTGCGGCCTGTTCAAGATAAATCAATGATTTATCTCCCTCGACCATCGCATCGATCATCCCTGACTGGTACACGCCTATGTATTCATCAAGGCTCTTGTTGTCATTTGCGAAATTTATTATTATGAAACTGCTGACTAATGCGAACACTACTGCGATTATCACCGCGATTATGTAAACCTGCCCCTTATTGTTTCGGACCATATTTTTTCTCATATTATTCAAATATCTTCAATTTTTCTCGGACATATATCATGAACAAGATCACTTCAATATCTGTTCCGTCGCTTCTAGGGATTATTATCCTTGAGCCAGTGGCTTTTACAGGGAATGGATCATTCCCTTGGCTCAACTGCATGCTCATCCCTATATTCCCTGAAGGCAAGGTTATGGAATCCATGAATGCCGCATTGAGCACCTTCTTCTCGAACTCATCATTCTTAAGGTCGAGGATACGTTTATATACCGTGCTATCGCCTTCTTTGATTAGTATGACGTATCCGCCGACATCATTGTTTGTCGTCGTGTTTGCGCCGTTGAAGAACAGCAGGAAAGAACTTTCTGTTCTTGAAAAATCATTGTTCAGGGAGTCTTCTGCTATAATCTCTCCGATACTTCTTGAGGTATCCATTATGTACGGCCCCTTTATGTACGAATCCAGCATGTAGTCAGTATCCCTCGCCGTGAACGCTTCTCTTATCTTATTGTTTTCTTCAGAATCTCCCTTGGTGAATATGAACAATATCAAGAAAAATAGCAATATTATCACAAACAATAATATCGCCCAGAAATCTACGAGCATATCCTCCCCTTTCCTGTTTTTCCATAATCCTTTTTTTCTGTCTTTGAGCATCATCTTAGCTGTTCGGCACAATCACCTCGACAGTCATTATGCAATAATCATAGACGCCATTGTTGTATGCGCATGTTACGGGGAAATCCTTAACTATCATGGACGCGGATCCTTTGCCTTTTGCGCCAGAGTCCAGAACCGTCTTCAGGTTTTCCCAATTATTCTTGTTAAGATAAATCTCTCCGACATAATTGGTCCTTCTATAAATGTCTTTCTTGTATATCTTGACTTTTGCGGCCGCATGCCTGTTGAATTCATATTTTATGCTGTTGTCAAGGCTTGCCTTGTCATCAAATTTTTTCATGTCTACGATGCCTGTATATATCCTGAAAGTATTGGGGTCCTGGACCATCAATGCGTCAGATTGTATTATCCTGTTCGCGAGCGTCTCTGCCTGCACATATCGCGTGTCTATCTTGTAGTTTATGTAGAAGTTGACCAGCAAGAAGAATGCTAGCAATGCAATCACAGTAAAGCCTATCCTGAATGCGTTCTGAAGAAGATATTCTATCTGTCCTTTTTTATCGATCTTTTTCATCACATGCCTTTTTTTTATTTATAATATTCTATGATTGCCTTTTCTATCACGCCTGCAAACTCATTCTGGTTTATTCTTGTCTCATTATCCGACATCATTACCATCACCCAATATTCTTGGGATTCCTTCCCTGCAAGATATCTTATCAATTCTGGATTGGCGTCCATGCTCCCATCGTATTTTATGATCTCGGCAGTATAGTTATAGGATTCTAAAAATTTCATCTTGATGATACAAGATAATTTCTGGCTCTGCAACGTATTAAGGTCATCAGAGTAATATATTGAGAAATTTCCTGCATGTCCCATTATTATTGTTGACTCATTGTCTGCTTTCGGGTCCATCCCGTATCTGCTCGTCCCTAATATGGCCTTGACTGATTCAGAGTGCGGCTTGACTTTGCTGTCTAGGTATATGGAGTAAAATTTGGTCAATCTTGTATCTTTAGTGGTGCTATATGATGGGCAAATATCTGCATTCTCGACGGCATAATTCGATATACGTAATTCGTTACCGAGCTTAGTCAGTATGAGGAATGTCGCTGAAGTTGTGTCATTCATTATATTTATGTTCTTGTTCTTGGCAAAAGGGAATGTTGTCGGATACTTGCTGTCTTCTTTAGGATAATCATATACTTCGATGGATTTCTGAGTAAGCACTATTTCGAAAAGGTTCTTGTCAATGAAATATACGTCTGTCCAGAAATTATCCATAGATTCTTTCAGGGCATAATTCATAACAAAATCCCCCTGGTTGACATTCGCTATGTCCGCCATCATCCCCAAGTCCCTGGAATAATAAGTCTTCCAATATGTGCTATTATTCACCACACCTCTCACTGCAAAGAGTATTATTATCAATACTACACAGAACGCCAATAACTCCCATGTTATGAAAAGCAGTTTGTCTTCTGAACCTCTTTTATTCATGAATAATAATCGAGAGAAGACAGTTAAAAAAGTTTTCGGAATAGCATAGCTATTCCGAAGCCCAGAAATTCCAAGAATTTCTCATGTTTCGACTTTTATTATGCTTTTGTTATACTTTCATTATATGAAACGCGGTGTTGCGGCATCTGCGCAAGCGTATGCATCAGTGAAATAGTTGGTCAAATCATTACACGGCCCATATCTCGTTATGAATACCGTCCCTGCGCCTTTTTCAGGGTTTATGCCGCAATTAGTCAGCATGTCCTGGACATCCTTTGGTGGTGCAGGACTCGTTATTACAAAAGGATTGCAGTCCTTTCCTGGGATGCATACCAAGACATTATATTTCCTGAAATACTTCTCGATCTCTGCCTTGCATTGGACATTCTTGATGTTCTGTTTCTTGCTGTCAAATGATATTATGTCCCCGACTTCGGTGATTTTTGCGTTGTTGTAATTCTTCTGTCCTGAAGTCAGGCTTGAGAACTGCCCTATCTCTACCGAACAGTTTGAGACGAAACCGGGTATTTTCACATCATTTATCAAATCCTTGCAGTCTTGTTCCTTGCCTTGTACGCACGTATACTGTTCAATCAGGCTCCCTGAGCATTGCTTGTTGCATGCACGGTTCTTGCAGAAGTATTCCTCTTTTGTTCCAGTGACATAAAAGTCCTTGTTTATGTTGAAATCCTTACATGTCTGTATCGCTGAACAGTCCGTGCCTGTGCATTCAATATCGCATTTCTTCCCATCAAAGACACATTTAGCTTCTGAATAGAACTTATTAGGATCCTTATGGCTGCATTCAATAGCCACTTGCTGCAGATCATACACTATCTCAGAATCCTTCTTCCCGACACACAAACCTGTCTTCTCAGGGCAAAGCTTCTTCTGCAACTGCTCATCAAGCTTCCTGTTCTCCTCATTGTTCTCCCAGACAAACACTCTTTTCTTTCCGCCAGAATTCTGCACTCCGATAATCAATTGCATGTATTCATTGTCGATGGCGCGAAGGCAATCATCGCTTTTATTGCTTATCTGGAAATCATTTGCCTCAATCTTAAATCCTGTGGTGAATTCCTTACATTCTATTAGGTCATCATCGCTCTCATCAGGCCACCTGTCAGGATCAGAATCGAACAAGCAAAGACATGACTTCTTTATGTCCTTGCAATCATCAGGTCTCTTCATCATTTTTCCACCAACGCAATTAAGATTTTTTTCATCAGGACCAAAGAAATGTATCGTGTGATCAGTCGTCAATATGCCTGTCTTGACGAGATAGACTGTCAATTTCGTAGAATCATAATCTATCCCTGAGCGTGATTTTGACTCCATCAATTTATACAATGTATCAAAATTATCTTTCTCCGTCTTATTCTCATTCCCGAACATCGATTGCCATAGGCTGACCATCAGCCAGGTTATCAAGAATATCAATAATACAGCAAATATTAGCTTAATCAAGACCATCGGAAGAAAACCTATAGTGTCACCCTTTTTGTTCATAATAAACCCTTCAGTAAAATTTTATTAGATATTTAACCAATAATGACTGTTATGTATTGCATATCATTCTGCCTGAAAATTCCTTGGTCTCCGAATTTTGTCTTGCATTCTCCAGTGTTGCATTTAGCGGCGGCCTTAATCACATATGATTTCTTTGAATCAAGACTTAAATCGACAGTCAATGTCTTAGTCTCTCCTGCCTTGAAGTTCGTTGCAGTGCCTTGCTTCGGATATGATTCTCCGACTTTAGGGTTCGCAAAGACATCAATCGGGAAATTTCCAGTATTAGTCACTGTCATAGTGACCTTGAGTGGCTTCCCTGTCTTACAATTATAAGTCCATCCCTGACCCTGAACGCAATTTCCTTTCAACTCATTAGGGTCGAGGCCTATGTCATACACATCAAACCTATAATCAGTGTCTCCACCTTTATCTTCCGGCTCATAGTTCGGATCTATACAGCAATATATTGGCGTGCCATCAGCATTATCTTCGCAACCATAACCTTTTACCTTTACCTCTCCTTTCTCACAGGAAGGATTACAAGATCCCATGCCTATAAGTTGGTTTCCGCAATCAAATCTTGTGGCCGCCTCAGTTTCATCGCGCGCATTTATTATGAATATAACCACTACAATCAAAACTATTATCGCAAGCAATAATTCAATTCCTTCAGTAGTCGTCAAACCACCGGATTTTCTTGAAAATAATCTTCTCATTTTGCACAACAATAGCTTGATCCAGGACAGAACTTCTTAACACATTTCCCGTCATTTTGCTTAGCATCACACTGAGATAAAGTGCATGAACAACCAAATCCTATTGTAAAATCTATCTTTTTGCCCCTATCATTAGTTACGTTCTGGCATATCTTGTCATTTGGTTTGTCGTTGCAATATTCGCATTTAGGTATGCACTGCAATGAGTCGTCACAAACTTTGTATTCATTGGCCACACCACATTGCTCCGATGATCCTTTTCCTTCACACAGTTCATCAGGTGTCGTTTCTCGTTCCTGCACGCAACAAGTCTGTCTCCCTTCCTTATCGCAGAAAGCGGGAATTAAAGAGACCCTCTCTCCAGGCAAGCATTGCAGATATAATGTGCTGCATCTCCCTTTAAGGTCTGCAACACAATCCTTATTTACATTCTTGCCGTATGCTGTAGAACTAAAAAAAAGCCAGTATATTAAAAAAAACATCACTACCAGCCCGAGCAGTATCGAAATCACTACTTTTATAGTGCCTTTCTTTTTTAGAATTCTCATGTTCCTACGGGTACGCAGCACTTATATCCTTCTGTGGTGCATTTCCAAGGGGCACTTGTCTCCCCCTCATCACATGTTGTCTTGCATTGGTTCGCATCACATGTTGTTCCTTTTACAAATGTTGTAGAGCCACCAAATAAAAGGAATATCAGCACTCCTAAGACTAGGAGCACCAATAAGGCTATGACCACAGTCTGCATAGTTAATTCCACTGCTTTCTTATTCATTAACCGACCACCTTACAACAATTCGTGTTCCCATCATCTCTTGCGCTGCAATCAGTCTGCTCACCTGTTGCTGTGCCTATCTCTCCACAATCTGATTTACATACTCCGCCGAATTGCACTGAGCAACTCTTCAAGCCTTCATTTGTCTTACCAATATAATTAACCACTAAGAATGCTAATATCAGCAAAATCAAAAGGCCTATAGCAGCTATAATAATCACATTCATTGACATTTCAACTCCCTTCTTTTTCATAGTATAACACCTCGCTAGCTTAAAACCTGGATTTCGTATATATAAATTTTTTGCTCATTTGACAGTTATTTCGAAGAAACTGGCATAATTCGCCTTAGGATCATTCGTTGTAGGATTCTCTGGATTATAGCAGTCTTCAGGAAGACATTTCGCTCCAGGGAAAACCCTATACGTGCCTGTCTCTAATGTGAAACCTCTCCCTAAAACACAGTTTGTCGCATTAGGTAATGCCGGGTCAATACCGCAAGGCCGGAAACTTACGATGTGATCCGAAGGCTCGCATTTGTCGCCCTTATCGTAATCTTTTATGATGCATGGTGCAGGATAGAAATACCTCTTCTGCTCACCCTTGTTTGTTATGCCCACATAGAATTCTACATTGGTGCCTTTCTTGCAATTATAATTATTGCCCGATTTAGTGCAATTCTGCGGCGTCTCTCCAAACTTATCATTATAGTATGTCCCGACATAATCTGTCGTGAAGAAATCATTTTCTGCTTCTTCCTCATCATCTAAAAACCAAAAAAGTTTCCCTGTCTTCATGACTTTCTGGACAAATAATGCCCCTAAAAATATCACTATTATCACTATTACCCATCCTATAGCAACTGATGAAAAACCTTTATTGTTCATTTTAGTAGTAGTTTTAATATCTGAGGCCATATATATATTGCAGTGATTATCAACAATGCCACGAATAATAACACTGCAAGTATTACGCCTGGAGTCATTGATTTTGCAGCATCGTCTTCAGCCATTTTATTTCATTGATTATCCAAAGTTATGTTTTTTAATAAATATTACGGTTGCTGATGGCTCATCTGGTTTACGGCCAGATATTGACATCCCAATTCCTTTATTTTCTGGTCATCGTATTCCATAAATTGTACGACAGACATCCATTGTGGATCCTCCGGTGTCAATGCCTCATAAATAGCATATCCTCCTATTCCGAGAACTATCACTCCTCCGATAATCCATCCGGGCGGTCCACCAGCAATGAGCACTACGGCACCTTTGGCTGCAGCCATAGCCCCTAATCCTGCAACAGTCCCCACGCCGACCAATGCAGTAGTCCTGTATCCTCCTTCCATGAATTCTTGCATGCTCGTTTTTCCCGAAGCGTACACGAATATTGTCGCATATTTTTTAGAGCTGTCTATAATCGATATATCTTTGAATTCACCTGTCTTTGGAAACTCGTCAATATTATCTATGTCTTTAGTCTTATACTTTTGGAAATATTGTATATAACTCATCTTTTCTGTATCTTCAGGATATTTGCTGCTAATCTCTATATTCTCTGAAAATAAGAATGTCGCGAACCCGTTTATCTTTTGGTCTTTTTGCTTAAAAGTATAGATGCTGCAAACATGACAGAATATCCCTTCTCCCTCAAATAATTGTTCTTGGCCCTTGAGCCATTCATACCAGCACCTTCTCATATCTTCGGCAAGCTCTTTCCTTGCCGTCTCATGGTTTTCTGCATCGATAGTTTTCTCCCTCGTCTGGCATTTGATGTCAGTAAAAACTTCCCTCTCTGTAGTTTTAGCGAGCAACGCATGAGCCTTTATGCTGTTCGCGCAGTCTTGTATCTCCATCTTTTCCTTTGCAGCCTTATATATCTGGTAGGTTATGACTGCCGATAATACTAGCGCGATTGCTCCAATCATCACTACAACAATAATATAATTGTTGTCCATCCCTTTCTTGTTCAACTTGCTTGAATCTCGCATGCGTCCTCAATCTTATCTGTGGGGATGACGAAGACATAATAGATGTCTGTCTTGTCAGAGCCGACTTCCACTCCCGTGACTCCCACTATGGTTTTTCCAAGCTCATTCAATCTAGAAGTATCATACTCTTTATAGAACACTATCGAAAGGTCCTTAGATGCGTCTATAACTATGTCTTCGTCAGGTGTCTTCTCGAAATAATCGAAAAGCTCTTCTTCAGTGAATTCATTCCAGCTCATCTTTGAAAGTGACGGGGCATTAAAATATTCATTGTACGTATATTTTTTATCGGGGACATATGTCTCCTTGAGATATTTCAGCAATCCATTGAATTTCTTGTTCTTCACAGAATTGTCAAATGTCATCTGTGTGCATATGAAACATACTTCATCATCAGGGTCCGGCGCGAATCCTGTGAAAGGCATATTATTAGGGAAAACATCTGTGCGTCCTTCATCAAACTCGTACCAGCAAGTCTTCATCTCTTTAGCGATGACTTGATTCAATATGTCGTTGCTTAGATCGCTGAAACTCTCCCTGTCATCTCCATTGACAACTACGCTGATTGTTTTTGTCTTGTCAGGCTCATTCCCGAATTCGATGTGGTCAGAATATACATTGATATACCGTCTTTGGCAATTTAGGGATAATGGGCTCACTCCTCCAGGCCTTAATGTCGCTTGAGACAATACGCTTGTCCTGCAAACTTCTAAAGTTCCTCCTGAAGAATATTTCTCCACTATTTTCTGGCCGACTATCAATATGATTATTGCAGCGATTATTATAAGACTCATTATTACCACTGCATTCATCTGTGACTTTTTTGATTTAATCATGTTCCCTGTTGTTTTTACCCTCTTAATGATGGCATGTATAATGCCAATGCCAATAGCACAAACAAAACTACGAATGACAATATCACGAATATCAATGTAAGTAATTTATCCCATGTAAGGTTTCCGCCCTCGTCAGTTGCCATAAATCACTTTCCGTGAATAGAAATTAATAAATCTTTTGATTATTTCAGATAATAATTATATAGACTTATTATATGGACTTTATTTGCTCGGCTTATCCAATACTATGAAATCATACCAGATGGCATCCCTCTTCATAGAACCGTCAGCATAGACTTTTATCACTATAGGATATTTCGTGTCGAACAATCCCCATAATCTCCCTTCTCTTGTGCCATTGAATTGGTAATATTCATCGAACGCCTCGACCTTCTCAATGATCATATGTTTCTCTGCGATGCCAGACGCATATGCTTCAGTGATTTTAGATTTTATGCTAGGAGTTGTTCCGGATGCCCCTCCATCTTCTCCGACAATCGGGTCGATGCCTGGCTCTAACTCTATATTCAAGTCCCTGTATCTGGTGCCCCTGTCATGCTCTTGATCGATGGATGCTGTTTTTGAGAGATACCCGCTCTTCTTAGCTATCAGAGTATGATTATCTAATGATATCGATGCGATTCCTAGAGGGGTTATTCCATAAGATACATTATCTATAATGACTTCCGTGCCAGAAGGTTCACTATGTATAGTCAAAATCAATCGATTCTCGAAAGATGCATATTCCTCAAATGACGCAAGATAGACGTTGAAATCATAATCCCCTGCATTGCTGAGGTCTAAGACAGTATTGTATGAGTGATGATTCTTATCGATGGGGAGAGTCTTGAGGTTATATGAACCTAAATCCAAGTCTACAGTCACTTTTGTCTCTCCGATAAATGCATTATTGATGTACACTTTACATGGCGTGTTGCATGAGGTGGTCAGTTCAGCCCAAGATTTTTCTGCAAGCACCCCATTATCAGATGTCATCGCCCCAAGGATCTTGCCGCCCAACCCTTTAGTCACGGTAACTTTGACAGAATAATCCCTGTATCCTGTCTTCTTGAATACGATAGTGTGATCTCCCACGGACAAACCTATGATTTTTGCCGGAGTGAACCCGACGAATTCCCCATCTATATATAGATCGACATTCTCTGGGGCGCTCTTGACATAGAATATCGAGAAATCATTCTGTCCTTTCATCTCATACGAATTATATATATCGTTTCCGATTGCAAGCCCAGTTATGCCATTATCTGCCACCGTATCATATAGTATATACCCGTCAGACGCGCTTGCGATTGCAATTGATACTAGAAAGACAGAGAAAGCTATCATCAACATTATCGTATTATTGTTATTCCTTGCCATTATGGAATCATATATCCCTTATTTTATATATTTTTCCTAGTTATTCGTATGTTTTTATCAACATAAAAACATTTACTCATTTTATTCGTAATGTTGTGTACCCACAACATTTTTAAATCCTCTTCTTTTCCAGCTACAAATATAATATTATTATAGGGGTTTAACTTATGGCAATTTTTGACAAGATAATAGAGAACCTACCAGAAGTTTCGTCACCGACACAGAAGAGGCTGCCTTTCAAGGACAAATTGAAATGGACATTGATAGTGTTGATATTATTCTTCGTATTAGGGATGATCCCCCTATTCGGCTTGGGAGAGAATGCATTGCAGCAATTCGAGTTCCTATCCATAATATTGGGTGCAAGTTTCGGCTCGATCATAAGTTTAGGTATAGGCCCTATAGTTACAGCATCAATCGTATTGCAATTGCTTAATGGGTCAGGAATATGGAAATTCGACCTGACATCGCATGAAGGTAAGAAAAGGTTCCAAGGGACTCAAAAATTATTGAGCATATTCTTCATAATATTCGAGGGAGCAATATACGTATTCATGGGCGGTCTTGCACCAAGTGCGGCATATCAAGGCACCCCATTGTTCTTCCAGTTGGAATTAATATTGATATTCCAATTATTCTTAGGTGGAATACTGATAATGTTCATGGATGAGATAGTGAGCAAGTGGGGCTTCGGCTCAGGAATATCATTGTTCATCGCTGCAGGAGTAGCACAACAGATATTCATCGGGGCATTCTCTTTCATTCCAGATCCTCAGAATCCAGATGCGCTTGTCGGTGCAGTGCCAGTGTTCTTCCAAAGCCTGGCATCAGGAGATCCGACGACTGCATTCCTTAAATTGGCGGCAGTGCTTGCCACTATAGCGATATTCTTCATGGCAGTATATGCACAATCGATGAAAGTCGAGATCCCATTATCATTCGGAAGGGTCAGGGGACAAGGCATCAGATGGCCATTGAATTTCTTATACACATCAAACATCCCGGTAATACTGGTCGCGGCATTGCTCGCGAATGTGCAATTGTTCGGGACGTTATTGCAGAACTGGGGACATCCAATATTAGGGACTTTCAGCAATGGACAGGCAGTCTCAGGATTCGCATTATGGGTCTCCGGGCAGCCAATACTTGACAATATAATAACAGGTACATTCACTTGGAGCATATTGTTCCATTCATTAGTATATATATTCTTCATGGTGGTCGGCTCAGTGGTATTCAGCATCTTCTGGGTCCAATCAGCAGGGATGGATGCAAGAAGCCAGGCAAAACAGATGATGGCATCAGGACTCCAGATACCTGGATTCAGGAGAGATGAAAGGGTGTTGGAGAGATTGCTCAATAGATACATATGGCCCTTGACGATAATGGGTGCGATAACTGTAGGATTCATCGCCGCAATGGCAGACATGTTAGGCGCATTATCACGAGGAACAGGAATATTATTGACAGTGATGATCATCTATCAATTATACGAGAACATCGCACGACAGCACATGATGGACATGAACCCAATGATGAGAAAATTCATGGGTGGCGGATAATCCATATATTTTTTTATCAAGTTTCTAAATTATTTTGGTGCAGATTATGTTATTATTTTTAGAATTATTTATTTTTCTGGTTTTTTCTATAGAATGTCGCGTTCATGCTCGACGGATCGGTGCTTTTATATGATTTTGTCTTTGCATTTATGAAATAGATTAGTGGTGTTTCAGTCACAATAGCATCTATTCTCCTGCCATCATCTCTCGTTGAAGTATTTGCCATTTGCAAAAAATAAGATACGTTGTTTTCTTCAGGGAACAGGCCTATATAATCTGATATTATATTTTTTAATATATCGTCTTTTCTAAACGGATAGCTTCTTCTTTCAGAATGACCTGGGGAAGATATATTTATTACTGGTCCTAATCCATATTCTAAACCATCTCTAGATAGTTCGACAAGTGCATACGGGGCGGAGGTTTCCACATTTGATTGTTCTGTTCCTTCTCTTATAATCACTGGAGTATTATCCCCGAGCAACAATATATAGTTGTGCGAGGAATTTCTTGGTCGTAGTGTTACATTTTTTATAATATCATCAGCTTCACACGATTTTATATCTTTTGATTTGATTAGAGTTATATTTTTATTCTTATCAGACTCATCCAAAACGTAATTTCCTATAATTATTCCCGTACTATGCATATAATCAAGCATCATCGCGTGGAGCCTGTCTTCTGCGAACACTATATCTTTTTCAACAAGAATTTTGTTCATCAATTTATCCAAGGAATTACAATCTTTATTGTTTTCTGCAAATAGCCTTACTATTGTCAAATCATCATACTTTATGGATAGGTGATTAGAAAGTATTTTTACTATATCTTCTGTTTCTCTCCGCAATGATTTTGTATATATTGGTGTCGGTATAGTATTATTCATGCTTCCACATTTTCGGATTATTCGGGACGCCCATCAGAATATATAAATGTTTTCATTTAATAGTAGATAAATATTTATGTTGTGTCTTTAGATAATATTTATAAATAACTTATCTTCCCTTACAATTAAGGTGTGAACAAATGGCAAACTTCCTAGACACGATATTCAATCCATGGCTCGGGCCAGTTCTGAACTTGCAGCCATTCTGGGCGATATTAATAATTTCTGCAGGCATAACGCTTCTAATAACCATAGTCTACAAATATACGACCAACCAGAAAGAGATGAAGCAAATCAAAGAAGATCTGAAGAAATACCAGAAAGAGATGCGCAAGGAAAAAGACCCTAAGAAGATGATGGCGACGCAGAAGAAAGCGCTCGACCTCAACATGAAATATATGATGTCATCATTCAAGTCAACGATATACACATTCATCCCGATAATAATAATATTTGCATGGCTAAACATGCATATAGCATACTATCCGTTATATCCGAATCAGGAATTCACTGTGACAGCAAAATTTGCAGAGGGTGCAAGGGGGAACATAACGATGACTGCAGTTCCCGATCTGGCAATAGACTCAAGCACTCAAGAGATTGCTGATGGACAGGCAGTATGGACTGCAAAAGGCGGTGCCGGAGAGTATAAGCTTGTCTTTGATTACAACACGGAAGAATATGATCATAAGATATTGATAACAGAAGAACGGACATATCTCGTGCCTGAAAAGCCAATAAAGGATTCTAAATTAAAAATGATTGTCGTAGGCAATGAAAAAGTGCATCCATTCGGCAAGACATTCAACCTGTTCGGGTGGTATCCTGGATGGTTGGCGACATACATCATACTGTCATTGGTATTCTCAGCAGGATTCAGGAAACTGTTCAAAGTGTATTAGGAAATTTTAAAATGGATTATAATGTCGTTTTTGAAGAATTATCGAAAGAGGCCAAGACAACCACAGAGGGTTGCATGCCGAGAGCCAAATCATTGGGCAAGGCAATGCATGAATCAGGCATACCTCAAGATAAAATATCCTTATTATGCATAAAACCAAAAAGCCTTTCAAAAAATCTCATTCCAAAAAATAATCCGTCTACAAATTGGAGAGAGCATTACGTCATAGAATATGACGGCAAGATATTTGATCCGTCGGTTGGCAGGCCATTGGCAGAAGAAACATATTTCAATGACGCATTCTTAAACATGAAAAAAGACGATCTATCGGTATATAAGAGCAATATATACTCGAGACAAGCGTAATCATGTCCTGCTGGAAAAATATCTAAACAAGAAACTCCAGCGGATGCATTGAAATCGGATCCGATCTTAGATGAAGATTATTGCATAAGGAAGACATTCAATATTGCAAATTTTAAGTAATAACCTTTATAAACACCCTTTTTTTCCTATTCTCATATTCACGGATTTCAGAGGACAATAAAATGGTTAGAGGATCAAGAAGGTCAAGGACATTAAGAAGGATATATGTTAAGACACCGAAGCACACTAAATTAGTCCATGCAAAAAAGAAGCCTAGCAAGGCACATTGTGCAATGTGCGGGAAGGTACTTCCAGGAGTCGCGACAGCACGTCCATACAAGATGAGCAAGCTGTCAAAGACACAGAAGCGCCCAGAAAGACCATATGCAGGGATGCTATGCAGTGCATGCACCAGGAAAACTATAAAGAGCAAGATAGAATAATTACTTGAAGAATAAGTCTCTCGGATACACGGCGACGGTATTTTTCTGTAGAGGCGGAGGATAAAAATGTTTAGCGTAGGAAGAGTCTGTGTAAAGATAGCAGGAAGAGATGCAGGAAAGAAATGTGTAATAGTGAAACATCTAGAGGGCAAGTTCTATTTAGTGGATGGCGAAACTCGAAGGAGAAAATGCAACACGTTGCACCTAGAGCCATTGGACCAATTGCTCGACATCAAAGAGAACGCATCACATGAAGCAATCATGAAAGCATTAGGATTAGAGCATGTCGCGAAGAAGTCAAAGGCAAAGACAGAGAAGCCGAAGGCAGTAAGAAAATCTGTCGAGAAGAAGAAGGCCGCTCCAGCGAAAGAGAAGAAGCCAAAGAAAGAGAAGAAAGCGACGAAGGCAAAATAATTTTTAATTTCTTTTTATTCTATTTTTTTCTCTATTTTTCAGTAAAAAATATAAATGCTCTGCTGAATTATTAAGCCATGCCTTACAAAGCAGAGCGAATAGTTATAGCGGATACTTATTCTTCTGATGACAGTCCATTAGAATTATGCATAAGTAATAATGATAAGATATATATCAATAGGCGACACCATTATGTGTATCCTGAGGCAAAGACTCTCACTGTGAGTATGAGCGGTGGAAAAATATATCTTCCTCGTGGAAAACTTTTTAGTATATCGAGTGAAAATCCTATAGAGGGAATGGTCTCATCGAGAGGATATATTCATTCACAGCAGAACATAGATATTGTCGTTGATAATAAAGATTTGAATCTTTACATAATAGGCCATCTTGCTGCCGCAATAAATAACAGACGTGTCTCTTCAGCCGATTTATTGAAATACACTAATATAAAAAATTTTGGCACTGCAACATTAGATTTTTATGATGCATACTTATCCAGCCTCAGCAAGCCCATAATAGAAAAGGACAAGAAGGGCACGCGAGCAAATTTCTTCAACGCAAGGACCGACTACATAAAAATTTTTGAGATATGCGACTATGCAGATATATTATATCTTCATGCTGAAGGTATATTGAATATACATAATGATGCCATGGTAATGATTGATAAAAATACCTCTTCAAAAGATCCTGATAATATGCATAGGCTATATATTTCACGCATACATGATGATATATTGAATGCAGTGACGATGCAGGACATCCCTAAAGCTAAAAAAGCTTTTTCAGAATGGGAATCTTATCTTACACATGTGAAGGAAGAGGAAAAGAATAAGGATGTCAAAGAAGCAGTTGATGGTATAAAAGGCGATGTGACTTCTAAACCCATCGCAGATGAGACAAAGGAATCCTAACAAAAAATCTTAGACAGCGTATGATTCGTGACTTTTCAGTAAAAAATATAAATGCGTACGGTGAAAGAAAGCATGCCTGTAAATATTTTGAGGTTATGGTACGAGGGGGATTATTCTGATGATTCTAATGATGTATTCGAAGTAGAGATACAGGTCACAAATGGAGAATTAGATTTTTCTGGGCCGAAAAATTTTGTAATAAAAAATAATATAATGAATGTGGAGAATTATTCTGGTAAGATATTGTTGCCAAAGAATATTGCTTTAGATATTCCAGAGACATATAGTGTGGTCAATGTTTCAGGATCGTTAGCTTCTCCCGCATGTTTTCCTATGAATGGAGATATTAATTTGTATATACCTAGCGATTCCGGGCTTGATTTAATATGTCAAATGCGGCATGAAAGCTCTGTTTTAAGGTTTAATAACTTATTAAAAAGGGAATCCTACATCAATACTTACGGAAACGATTTTGAATATTTGCGGGATGCGATGTATCAAGATCTCTCTAGAGGCATATCTGGTCCGAATGTATCGAGAAACATCGAAGGCATAGATGCAGAATTTACCAATAAGCTAAATTCCATAGACGACATAGATGTTTGCATATTTAACAAAATCATATTCGTATCTAATAATGGTGTTGCCAATATCTATTTTCCTTCCAAACCTATACCTCAAAGGTTCAAGGTTTCAGATTATGAGCAAAAAAAAGTACGCGAGATCAAAGACTATTTCATTCCGGAAACATTCAACGGTCCTCACGGAGAATTAAAGACTCCGCCTCCATATAAGATGCGCGAGAAAAAGGTGCGAGTGCCGAAGTTCACTGATGTTTTTCCGCAATCAAAATTTTATCCATAAACATTATAAATCATGCTCGTCAATAATCATTGAATTGTGTGTTGGGTGGTTGGTTGAAGACGTTAAAGTTCATAAATGGGGATATAGAATTCTATAAATCAGATAAGTTAGAATACGACAATAAATACTTGCGTATGAACTCCGACAACAAGGTAGAATTCCATGATTATGTGGGACGCGTGGGGCTGAACAATTGCTTCTTGGATGTGAGGCAATGGGCGAGCGTCAGTGGAATAGTACGCGTGCCTTCATACATGCTCATAAAAGGCGACGTTAACCTATCGACAAGTCCAAAAATGAATCTTTCAGTGAGATCATTGGAGCAAGGATTCATAAACGGAGAGCCGATGATGAACGACCACGGAAGATATGCATATGGTCGGCAATTCACCGATTATTGCAGGGAACACTTCAGGCCTTTCTTCAAGAATGAGGATTTCGAGACACAGGAGACAGACAGCATGATATTGGCGTATACTATCCCCTTCAAGTCCAAAAGACATATTGAGATAAAGGACTTGTGCAAGAAATTCAACCTGATACACATAGACTCCAGATTATCTCCAGGAATAGACATAGAATACTTGCTGGAAGATATTGCTGATGCAGACAGGGCATCACTAGATAACATGCTAAAGAGGTTTGTCGAAAGCGAAGAGTTCGAGAATGCGGCAAAAGTGCGTGATGAGATACGACGCAGGCCCAGTGATTTTCAATAACATTTATATACCTTAATTCTTTTGGTTTTTACATGTTTCGTAGGGGAAAAAGGGGTCAGATTACAGTATTTGTACTGCTCGCTATAGTGATATTATTCGCGTTCATGTTCTTGCTTTTCATGAAAGTGTATGTGGAGAAGAATAGGTATCAGGTGCTTGCGACAAAGCAAGTCCAAGAATATATCAGCCAGAACTCTATGAGCATATACGTGACTGCATGCCTTGAATCAGTGACGACCGAAGCTATAATAAAAGCATCATTGCAGGGCGGGGTATTCAATTTCTCCGGCATGACTGAAGGAATAGATTACGTGAACCATTTCGTCCCAGAGTACAATATGACCGTCAAAGTGCCGATAACTATAATCCCTAATCAGAATTGCTCTGTCGTATACCAGAGCTCTCCATACTATCCATTCCCAGATACACAGCTATACCCTACTTATAACCTTATAAACATGTATAATGGCAATGCATGCAGATACAACGGCGACATCTACACTTATTATTCAAGTTTTTTCGGGAGGAACCAGGTTTTAAGATTGTGCAACTGGAATGGCACTAACAGGTGGAATGTAACTGGAAGCGCAATCGGGTGGCTGACCTGTGAAAGGGAGACATATGATGATGAGTCATTGAACAAAAGCATACAGCAGGATATGGAAAAATATATCGTAGAAGAGATGGGGAAATGCGTAGATTTCAATGAAGTTCTGAAATTAAGCCCGAGCAACATCACACAATCAGGATTGCCGAATGCATACGTGACTTTCGGGGAAAAAGGATTCAATGTGCGATTAGAGTATCCATTCATATTATCTATAAGAGGAAGAGAGCCTATCAAGGCATTCTATGATTTTGCCATAGATAAGAATATCCCATTCAAAGAATTATATGATTACTCGTATTTCTCATCAAAAAGGGATGTGCAGGAAGCAGGATTCAGGATGATAGATGACCGCGGGACCCCTCCATACCTTGATGACATGTACCATAATTACCTGATCAGCAGGACAAAAAGTTTTGATGCGCGACAGATGGACCTGATAAAAATAATAGACAATTCCACTAAAATAGGCGGCAGACCAATGATATTCCAGTTTGTGATAAAGAACAGGAGGCCTGCATTGGAATACATCCATCAGATATCTGCGTTCCCGGAAGTCGATATACTTGTTGCAGAGAATGACACTGTAGAGATAAGCCCTAATGGATTCGATCCTGATGATGATGAATTATCATATAATTACTCGTTATGGAAAGAGGATTATGACGAAATATTCAATGCGAGCGGACCATGCCTATCGCCACCGAATATAACTTATGTGAAAGAGAAATGCATGATAAAGGACAACTCTTCCAAGCCGAAGAATTTCACGAACAGTACGCGATTTAAATTGACAGGAAAAGATGCGACATACACTACGAACAGCAATGATAAAGGATATCATGAATTGAAAGTTTATGTCCAGGAAGAATCACGTGAAAGGCTAGATGATTATCAGTTGATAAGGATATTCGTATTCGATGCGCCGCAGGCGAACATAACGACAAATAATTTTTATTTAGACATAGCCGACAATATCGCGTCGATAGAAGATCCTTTCGTACTCAATGGAAGCGGCTCAGTGATAGGGCTCAGCGGCTTATTGACAGGGAACAATTTCTCCAAATTCATGTGGAATGATACGAGAGGAGAAGTTAACAAAGAAGTGATATTGACGGCAGATAGGAACAAGACATTGTTCTTGCCGATAGATATGAACGGGACAGGATCGGATAATATAACTAGGATTAAGCCTTTCATATTTGCACAGACTGGATTGAGAAACATCTCTTTGACGGTATTCACATTCCAGGACATGATAGATGTCGCGACGACAACGATAAACGTAACATATTGCCTCCCACATAGAAGCAATGTATCTGCATTCCCTTACAACACGTCAAGCGGATACTTCGCAAACCATACATGCTGTAACAATGCCACATACGGTTATTACGGGACAGGAAATGTGTGTTATTCTATTTCACAATACGGATTGAACAAGACATTCTTTAATTTCTGGACAAGACAGCCATCACCTCCTCCTCTTCCGCAGAACATCACATACCAGAATCTTCCACCCACCGCATATGAGGCGCAGAATGACATATTCAACAGGACATTCAGGAGATTTTGTGATAATAAGAGAGGTAATATGTGCAATGGAACAGCAGTCGAGACAAGAAGAGTTTTATACCAATGTGACGATACAAATAATAATGCCCCGATGATTTTTAGGGACGAAAGATGTGCGGGTCCTCCACCAGGTTTCAT
>CAZQDS010000004.1:0-29401 GCA_964591655.1 uncultured Methanosarcinales archaeon | reverse complement strand
CATGGCTAATTTGGCAATCGTTGGAGCTGGGCATCCGGCGCACAATCTATGCCCGCCCATCATCTTCACTTCACGTTTCGCGAATTCTTTAATGTTCATTCTATTCTATTACTCCTTACTCTCTCACTCTCTTATACCCCAATATCTTAGTTTATTATGCTCGTCGAGGAATTCTCCATCGATCTTTTCCAGCTCATTGAATAATCCTAGGGCGTCGCTCATCCCGAAATTCCTTCCGCCTAATCCGAAGACGTAATTGACCATTTTCGGCTTGTTTGGATAATGGTATAGGCCTGCCGATATCTCATTGTATAATGGACTGTATGTTCCGAATCCTGAGACTCTTTCCAATATGATTACTGAGCGTGCATTCTTCAATGCTTGTGCCACTTCTATTTCTGGGAATGGCCTGAACAACACTATTTTCAACAACCCGACTTTCTTCCCTTGTTTACGCAGCTCATCAACTGCATTTTTTAATATCCCGCATGCCGAGCTCATCGCTACAATTATGTGCTCTGCATCTTCAGTATAATATTTTTCTATGAATCCGTAATCTTTTCCTGATATTTTTGAGAATTCATCAAATACTTTTTTTATGATATTCTTTGATCTCTCCATCGCATCAAATTCTTGCTTCTTATGCTCGAAGAAATAATCATAGAAATCTAAAGTCCCGACAGATAAAGGGTGTTTTGTGTCAAGGAAATCGAATGCTGGCTTTCTTATACCGACAAAGTCTTTTACGCTTTTATCATCTAAAATCTCTACATTGACCAATGAATGGCTCGTGACAAATCCATCATGGCATACAAGCACTGGAAGTTGCACATCTTTATCTTCAGCGATTTTAACCGCCATGATGTTATGCTCGTACACTTCCTGCGCGTCTTCGCAATAGAACGTGATCCACCCAGAATCTCTTATTGCCATCCCATCTGAATGGTCGCAATGGATATTTATCGGGCCGGATAATGCTCGATTGACTAAATTCATGACAATCGGAAGCCTTAATGATGGCACGATGAACAATGGCTCGAACATGAACGCCAACCCTTGTGCAGATGTTGCAGTCATTACTCTCGCTCCAGCAGTTGATGCGCCGATAGCCACTGACATCACCGAATGCTCGGATTCACAACGCACTGCTTCAGAATCTACTAGACCATCTGCAACAAACTGGCTATAAACTTCCACGATCTGCGTCTGTGGAGTGATGGGATACATCGGCACTACATCTGGATTGATCTGCCTCATAGCCTCTGCTGCGGCTTCTGCCCCAGTCAATGCTTTTACTTGTTTTGTCTGCATCATACTAAAAATCCGTCCTGTTTGGTGTCAATATTGGCGCCAGGACCCCTATCGATAATACCAAAGTTATGATTGAAAATATCATGAGATACCTGAAATATATCTTATCATCAGAATTGTTATGCATCTTGTTCAGGAATATCTTTCCGACAATCATCGAACATATTGAAAATATAACACCTACAATACCTAACAAATTGAATATGGCAAACCCATTTATTTCTGGACTCCATCCTATCTTCAATCGAAATATTATGCAATATACGAATAACAACATCAATATGACTTCAAATGCCAACGCATATAACGTTCCGGTCTTATACTTTGATCCTTTAATCATTCTTCTTCGCCTCTTCTTCTGGTATCATCTTTATGCAATGCACTGGACAGACTTGCGAGCATATTGAGCATCCTTTGCAATGCTTCAAGTCTATTCCTGTGATTTCTGGATTGCCATTCTGTTTTGCGCTCTCTTTTATTATGCATACTGCATCATCTGGGCAGTACAGATAACATAACATGCAATGTATGCACTTATTCTTGTCGATTATCGGCCTTAATGCCCTCCATGTTCCTGTATTGAAATTTTCTGAACTTCCGCCTACTGCTCTTGCACCTTCAGATATCTCTTGTTTGCTCATCAATGTCATCCTTTGACCTCATCATATGCCGCTTGTGCTGCATCAATATTGCTCTTTAGCATTTCAGGAGTCAATTTCTTCCCGAATTCTTCCTCTATCTCATGCTTTAATTCATCTAATGTGAAATAGTTTGATGCTTTGGATAATGCTGCAAGCATTGTAGTATTCGTGATAGGGCTTTTCAGGTATTTCAGCGCGATCGTTGTCGCATCTATGGTATATATCTTACCGTTGAATCCTAATACATCCCTGATCTTGTCAGGGCTTTCTGTAGTGTTTGCGACAAGAGTCGTCTTGTCTGTGAGCTTGAAGAATGTACCGTTCAATGACAATAATGTCGGGTCTATGACGACTATCACATCAGGATTTGCCTCGTTGCTACATCCCCTTATCGGCATCTTAGAAGTCCTTGTGAATGCCCTTACTGGCGCGCCTTTCCTTTCTGGACCATAATCTGGGAAGCTTTGTATGAACAACCCTTTCTTTATCGCCTGTCTTGCGACTATCTCGGCCGCTGTCTTGGCTCCCTGTCCACCTCTTCCTATGAACTCTATCTCATACATCTAACTCACTCAATGGTATCAAGTTTGACACTATATAAAGTTTATGGTAGAGTGATTTAGTTCAAAACACGTTTCGCTACCCTGAATGCATTCTTATAATAAGAAGTGTCGAGATCGACAACAGCCACCCCTGTGCTTGTGCCTGCCTGTATCATCTTCCCTTCACCCCAATATATCCCTACATGGCCAAGCGGCCTGTTTCCAAAAGTAAAAAACAACAGATCCCCGGGTTTCAGTTTGCTGAAATCCAACTGTTTCTTAGCGACCATCTTACCATAAGATGATAACGTCCTAGAATCGCCTTTTAATGGGATGCCGTTCTTTTCAAAGGCATGCTTGACAAGTGAGGAGCAATCCCAAGTATCTGGATAAAAATTTCCTTTCTCGTCCGTCCTTCCGTAAAGATATCTTTTTCCTATCTCCCGGCTTGCTGTCGACAATATTTTTTCTGCTAAAGGGTTATGAATGGCTGGCGCGGGAATTGATGCTTGTGAAGCCACAATTTCTGTTTTTGGAGTTATCTTAGATAGATACTCTTTAGTGTTCAGATTATTAGAATCTCCACTTATCAACGCAGTTGATAACGTGAATAGACCTAAAAACTTCGATATTACGCCTTGTTTTTTACGTATTTTCTCAAGGAATGACTTGGCGTATGTCTTCTGCAATAATGGCTCAAGTTTATTAATTTCCTGTACAAAACCCGCACACAAATATATGATTTTTTCCCTATCAGGCTGCGGCTTATTCAATAATGCGTTAAGGAATTTGAAATATTCATCTAGCATGTTCAATTTATCTATTAATGGCTTCGCTCTGGCAGCATCAGTTTTTGACAGCTCCGTTGCAGCGACAAGCAATCTGTTGTTTTCTGAGCGTATCCCGCCTAATATCTCTTTTGCCGCAGAATTGTTTATGAAAAGCTGATTCAGGAACTCCAATACTTTACCTTTTGAAAGCCTCTTCAACTCCCTTAAATCCTCTTCCACATCAATCATCTTGTCAATCTATTTTTTTCGATTAAAAATTTTGCGAATTATACCAATATTTAAAAACCTGCGGGACATCCGAAACCTATGATCATCAAGAAGTTTCCTGAGGACTTCATTGTAGAAGAGATCCCTATAGGGTTTTCTGGAAGCGGCGATTATGCCGTTTATAGGCTCACCAAGAAAGATTATAATACAGAATCTGCAGTTGAATATATATGCAAAAGATTCGATATTTCTAGGAAGAGCATAAAATATGCCGGTTCTAAGGATAAGCATGCGATAACTAAACAATATATATCTATATTTAAGGATAATGGACGGCTTAGCATAGATGCTGAAGACATCAAGCTTGAATTCATCTCGTTCCATGATCAGCCATTGAGTCTCGGCTCATTGAATGGGAACACTTTCAACATAAAGATAAGGGAATTGACTATTGAAGAGATGAGGCTTTTTGATAATCATTTCAGGCAGGATTTTATTTTTCCAAATTATTTTGATGACCAAAGATTTTCGGAAAATAATTATGAGATAGGATTATCTTTATTGAAGAGGGATTTCAGGAAGGCATGTGAATTAGCAGGCATAATTGCAGAGAATAATGATTACGTTAATGCATTGAAAAAAATCCCATCAAAAACACTTCTATTCTATATCCACGCAGTCCAGGCATTCATATTCAATAAGGAGCTTACAGGAAAAATAATGGGAATGGGGGCGTATCATCTGAGGGATTATAGGCATGGGCAGCTTGCGTTCCTTGAAGATAAGAATTATGATATCTCATTGAAATCCTTGAAGCTTGCAGGCTTTGACTCAGAAAACAAGCTTCTTGAAGAGATGGGACTCACATCAAGAGATTTCATAATCAAGCAATTCCCTGAATTGACAGTTGAAGGCATAGAAAGGGAATGTTTTGTCAGTACAAACGTATTTTATAAGAAGAACGCTACAGGGAACATTAATGAGATAGACCTTGAATTCACGCTCCCGAAAGGGAGTTATGCGACAATGCTGATAAAGGCATTGTTCTGATATCAGGGAATACTCAAACCATAATATTTATAATCAAAAAACTACTCCGATAATCCTAAGGCGAACATATAATGATAACAATCCCGGGTGTTGACCCATTAATCATGTGGATAGGATTTTTGGTGCTTGTAACGATATTTCTAGTTATCGATTTGGGTGTGTTCAACAAGAAGCAGCATACAGTATCTGTAAAGGAAGCGTTGATATGGACGGCCATATGGATAAGCCTTGCATTGGCATTCAATGTATTCGTATGGCTTGAATGGGGCTCTGAAATCGGACTTAAATTCCTTGCGGGTTATTTGCTTGAAAAATCCTTATCTGTAGATAACATATTTGTAATATTCTTGATATTCATGAGCTTCAAGATAGCGCCAAAATATCAGCATAGGATACTTTTTTGGGGGATTGTTGGCGCAATAGTGCTTAGGGGGTTGTTGATACTTGCAGGATCAGCGCTTGTAGCGCAATTCCATTGGATATTCTATGTGTTCGGGGTGTTCCTTATATATTCAGGCATCCATATGGTGTTCAAGAAAGACGAGGATTTTGACCCGCACGAATCATGGATAGTGAAGATGACACATAAGATAGTCCCCGTAGCCAGAAACCATGATGGAAAATTTTTTGTTAAGCACGGGAAGAAGACTGCGGTGACAGTCCTGTTCTTAAGCCTTCTAGTCATTGAATTCACTGACGTAGTCTTCGCTTTCGACAGCATCCCAGCAATATTCGGCATAACGACAGACCCATTCATAGTTTTCACATCGAACATATTCGCAATCCTGGGATTGAGAAGCCTTTATTTTGTAATAGCGAAGATACATGACATGTTCATATTCTTGCAGTATGGATTGGCATTCATATTGGTATTCATCGGTGTGAAGATGATCGTAGAAGAATTCGTGCATATAAGCTTAGGAGTGAGTCTTGGAGTGGTATTCTTTACATTATTCACATCGATTATTGCATCGATAGTGTTCGGGAAGAAGATACAGAAGAGTAAAGGCGTAAAAAGAGCGAAGAAAAAATAAAAAAATTATTTCTCATGATATTTCTCGAAATAGATTTTCATCGCGTGAGCAAATGGAGGGGTATATTTATTAGGATTAATCAAGATATCTTCCCGCAAATCCCCTATATCAATCCATTTGATTTCATCTATCTCTCGTGCTTCAGGTTTTACTGAATCATTGCTTGAAGCAGAATACACATAAAAGAACGCTTTACGAGTGTCGGTAAAAAAAGCAGATTTGAAAATGAATTTAGGTTTGAGAGTCAATCCTATCTCCTCTTTTGTTTCTCTAATTATCGATTCATCACAATCCTCGACGGAAACTGTCCCTGCAACGGATGCAGTCCATAATCCGGGATACCATTTTTTTGTAATCGCTCTTTTTTGTAAAAGTATCTGGCCCTGTGAATTAAACAGTAACAAAAATACTGATCTGTGGATACCATTTCCCTCTTGAAAATAACTCTTTGGCCTAGAACCTATTACATTGTCGTTCTCATCGACTTCTATGTTGTATTCTTCGGCAGTCACAATATCACGCTCTCTACATTGCGTATCTCGGATATCCTGTTTATAAGTTTGTCGACATCTATCTTGTCAGAATTTATCAATTCTAAATTGATTATTGCTGCATCATTCTTCCCGAATTTCGTGTTTATGCGCTTTACAGAAAGGTTCATGCCTGCTATCTCATGAAGTATCTCTGCCAATAATCCTGCCCTGTCCTTGACAGACACGTGCAGAGTTATTGATTCTTTTTTCTCTTTAGTCACTTCCGGATGTATCTCTCTCGAGAAATCATAACTGAAAAGATTTATGCAATTCGACTTGTGTATCGCAATCTTTCCGTCTTTTGATTTGAATGCCCTTATCTTATCACCGATCTGCGGAGAGCAGCACTTAGGGATCTTTATGTTAGGAGACTTGCCTTCATACACTATCGCTCCGTCCTTGAAATCTATGCTCTTGAATTTCTTCTGCCTTTCAGCATTTAACTTCTCCCGTTCTTCATGTTTTTTAGGGTTGTTCTCTACAGGTATGCCGAGCGAATGCTTTATCTTTATTATGGTGCTGTTCGACTTGACAAAACTAAGCCATGACCTTGATGGCGAGGCATTCTTTGAGGTGAGTATCTCCACTATATCCCCTGGAGACAATATATAATCTAATGGCACCAACATGTTGTTTACTTTTGCGGATTTGCAATGATTGCCTACATCTGTATGGACGGCATATGCGAAGTCCACTGGCGTAGCATTCTCTGGGAGGCTTATTATGTCCCCTTTCGGCGTGAACACGAATATCTCTTTCTGGAACAGGTCGACTTTCAATGACTCTACGAATTCTTTTGCATCCTCTGAATTCCTTTTCCACTCCAAGAATTCCTTGAGCCAGACTATCTGCCTATCGAATTTCTTGTCCTGCTCATCACCCTTATACTTCCAATGCGCAGCGATGCCTTCTTCTGCCTGCCTATGCATCTCCTTGTCCCTTATCTGTATCTCTAATGCCATCCCCTCGCCTATTATCACAGTGGTGTGTATAGACTGGTATCCGTTAGGCTTCGGCACAGCGATATAATCTTTCAACCTGTCAGGCATGTGCGGCCATAATTTATGCACCAATCCTAATGCCCTATAGCAGTCTGCGATATTTTCCGTGATTATACGTATCGCAATCAAGTCATATATCTCATCTAATGTCTTGCTGTCCTTTATGAGCTTCTTGAATATGCTATAGAAATGTTTTGCCCGGCCATTGACTTCTGCATGTATGCCTTCTTCTCTCAGTTTCTCCTTGACGAATGCTATTAATTTGATTACCTCTTTCTCTCGTTGATCCCTTTTCTTTGCCAACTTGTCTTTCAGTTCCTGGTATATTGCAGGCTCTAAGAACCTGAATGCCAAATCCTCAAGTTCTGCTTTCATGTTATTCATCCCTAGCTTGTGTGCTATAGGCGCGTATATGTCCATCGTCTCTTGAGAGATTATCTTCCTTTTCTGTTCCGGAAGATGCTTCAAAGTCCGCATATTATGCAGCCTGTCAGCCAATTTTATGAGTATAACACGTATATCTTTTGATGTCGCAAGGATTATCTTCCTGATGTTCTCTGCCCTGCGCTCATGCTCTTCATCTTGCGATAATGTCGTATTCACTCTCTTGAGTTTTGTTATGGACTTTATCAGTTCTAATGTTTCCTCGTCGAATTCCTTACTTATTGTTTCAGGCTTTACATCGAACTCGAGGGCATCATGCAGTAATCCTGCAGTTATCGTGTGAGAATCGAGCTTGAGGTCGACCAATATGTTTGCTATCTCATAGCAATGCATGAAGTATTCTTCGCCGGATTCTCTCTTCTTGTCATGATGGATCTTTGCTGAGAAAAAGAACGCTTTCTCTATTATCTTATAATGGACATGCGGGTTGTAGGATTTTACCCTAGAAATGAGTTCTTCATATAATTTCTTTACTTCACGCTCATCCATTTTCCGGCATATCTATTCCTTATCATTCAATATTGCCATTATCTCTCTATTCACTTCTTCTATGCTTCCCGATGCATCAATGACGTGCAATACACCGATTTTCTTGTAATACTCCCTTAATGAATAAGTATCCTTATGGTATATCTCCAGCCTCTTTTTTATCTGGGAAGGCTTATCATCGTCCCTGTGGACAAGCGGTTCTTTGTCATGATCGCATTTTCCGGCAATCTTGGGCTTTAGCCATATGGTGTTGTAGTTCCTGCCGCACTTAGGGCAAACCCTCCTAGAAGACATCCTCCTTATTACTTCTTTGTCGCTTATTGCGAGCTCAAATACGTAATCGATCTTGAAATTCTTTTTCACAAACTCCAGCTGTGCAGAATCCCTAGGATAACCGTCCCATACTGCTCCTTTCTTAGATTTTATCCCGAGGATTATCTTGTTTGTAATCTCTGCAGGGACAAGCTTCCCCGAGTTCACTGTATCCTTGATTTTTTTCCCTATAGGGGTGTTTCTCTTTATCTCATCCCTCAGGGCTTCGCCCATAGAGAAATGCACTATACCAAGATTCTTAGCGATCAATGCTGATTGCGTGCCTTTACCCGAACCTGCGGGACCATAGATTATTATTATCATCCTATCACCCAAAATATCTTACTCGGCCATTTGTTCCTGTCTTCTTCCATGACTCCTGCATCTTGTGGATTATGTTGATCATTTCAGGCTTAAGTTTTTTTAGTTCAGAATGCGCATAACTTATCGTTGCGACGATATCTTTCTCTTCATTTCTTATCTCTGACTTCAGTATCTCCCTATGGAGTATCATCATGTTCTTGTACATCTCGAATATCTTCGATTTTTCAGAATCATCGAATGATGTGCATTCATGCAATGAATGGAACTCTTCTGGTTGCAATATCTGTATGAGTATCTTTATGTAATGTTCCAATCTCTCTTGCATCTTTTCTAGGACTATCTTGACATGCGGCGCATCCTCAGGGACATGATATTCCTTGAGAAGCTCTTGGATGTTCTGCAGATTGCTCTTTAGCTCAGCTGTCCTCTTCTCGAGCTGTTTTGTGTCAGAATGCTTTTCTGGCTTTTTTTCCTTCGCCTTTTTTACCATACATGAAGAGAAATAATGGGTATTTTTAAAGGTTTGCCATTTATTTTACTGATTTGTACTCCTGTAATGGCCTTATATATAAGAGGCCCCTCAAGTCAAATGGTGTCAAGTATTTCCCATCAAACTTTACTCCGCTCGATCTCAATATCTCTGAAGCCCTATTCAATACCGGCTCCTTTATCTCGAATATGGAGCTTATGACGTGTCTCCCGGTCTTTCCATCCACTTCTGGCCACGCCTTTCTTTCTTGCCTGTCAGCATCTTTAGTCTTCCTATCCACGGCATAATTTACAAACTCTAACGGGTTTTTATCTATCGCCACTTTTCCTGGCCTGTCTGCTTCCTTATACATTGGATATGCCGGGATGTTTGTATCATAAAGTATTCTTGTCGTGAAATTTCTCATTGTCTTTTTGGCATTCTTGAACGCCATCGCCACTGTTTCGTATGGTGTCCCTTCAAATTCGAATGTGAATCCTGCAAATCTCCTCTTCTCCTTGTAGAAATGCTCAGTCAAAGCCATTATGACTGACCAATATAGTTTATTTTCTGCCCAATTCTTGTTCCTGACGAACACTTCTTTAGTGACTTTCTGTTTTTGGAATGCCTGCTTGAACATATCTGAGCTTATGTCTTTGTTGAAAAGATACTTATCAGCCAAGAAATATCTCTTCTGCATGTTTTTCTCCTTATTCCGAGACTTAGGTTTTAGGTGAAGTTTGAGGAATGCTTCGAATACATATCGGGGATTCCTGTCGAAATCGAATGGCATGATCACATCAGCATCCACTTTCTCCAATCCTTTTATTGAAGGTGCTTTAGATTTATTTTCCTTATCCAGGAATGCCACTGCCCTTGATGCGTATGCATCCATTATGAATATGCTTCTTGTGAAATCATTCAGTATGTCGTTCTCTGTTATTTTATATTCAGAGCCTTTGAAATGCTCGACTACGAGCTTTGCGAGACCTTCTACAAACCCTTTTTCCCTCTGAACGCCTTCAGAGAAAGGGTTCAGTTTTGACATGTTCTTCGTCATGTATGGCCCAGGGCTGTTGAAACTGAAATCATCCAAATCATCAAGATAATACCCTTCTTTCCCGATTTTTTCTATGAACGGATTCCTTAATGTGACATCTATTGATGGAGTCTTTGCCGTCCGTCTTTTTCTCGAATCGACCTCTATACTGACTGTGTGCTTGTCCGATACAGTCCCTTTGTTGCCTTCTTTATTAACTGATAATATCAAGGATTTTTTTATGAATTTGTGTGTCTTATAGACTTTGAATGCTAAATCATCCAAGTCTTTTACTGAGAACCTTTCTTTATCTGCATCCTTTACCTGGACTAGATCAAAAAAATAGGGGATGTCATCCCTATCATATGTGCCGTCAAGGATTTTATCAACTTCTTTATCGAGGACTCCTTCTATCTCTGATTCTGTCCGCACTGCAAGCCATGCCATCGCGAATTGCGCAGGGCTGAAATAAATGTCATTCAATCTATATGTATAATGCTGTGCCTCAAATCCTTGTAGGGATTTGGTTTCTAGAGAATCTTTTTTATGCGTCATGTAACTAGGCAATAGTAGTTAAATTATAAATGTTTTCGTTTTATTCCCGTTTTATTTTCGGCCCAATACACAATATTTATAAACCAAATTTCATGTCTTTTATCGTGCATAAATGGGCATGGGAAGTGAATAGATGAGAACTATCAAAGATTTTGATTTTGACAATAAGAGAGTATTGATAAGGGTAGATTATAATGTCCCTCTAGATGAAGAAGGGAATATAGTTTCTGATACGAGGATAAAAGAGTCTATCCCTACAATAAGATATATCCTTGAGCATAATGCTAAGCAAGTGCTTTTGATGAGCCATCTCGGAAAGCCTGATGGAAAGGTTGTTGATAAGTTGAAGATGGATAAAGTCGCTGAAAAAGCTGAAGAGCTTCTGGAGATGCCCATATTGAAATTAGACGATTGCATCGACATGAAGATCCCTGATGCCAGAATAATAATGCTTGAGAACTTAAGATTCCACGCAGAAGAAGAGAAGAACGATGAGCATTTCTCTGAAAGATTATCGAAACTCGCTGACGTGTACGTGAATGATGCTTTCGGGACAATGCATAGAGCACATGCATCGACTGTCGGCGTGACAAAATTCCTGCCAGGATGCATAGGTTTTTTAGTCGAGAAAGAATTGAAGTACCTCACGTTGAAGGATCCTGAAAGGCCATTTGTTGCAATACTAGGCGGTGCAAAGATATCCACTAAAATTCCTGTCATCAAGGAATTGATAAAGAAAGTCGATTATCTTCTATTAGGTGGAGCGATGATATTCACATTGTACAAGGCAAAAGGGTATGAGATAGGGAAATCGCTTTATGAAGAAGAATATTTGGCTGAAGCGAAGATGCTCCTGAACAATGAGAAGATAATACTGCCCGACGATATAGTGTGTGCAGCATCAAAGTCTGCAGATGCAGAAGTGACAATAGTCCCGGAAGATATAATCCCTAAAGATTTCATCGGATTGGACATAGGCCCTGATTCTATTAAATTGTTTGAGATATATTTAGATAAGGCAAAGACAATATTCTGGAATGGTCCACTAGGTTATTTCGAGATAGAGAAGTTCGGAGAATCGACAAGACAGATTGCAGAGTATCTTGCAGACTCAGGAAAAGTCGTAATCATCGGTGGCGGAGACACAGAAGACGCAATAATGCCATACAAGGACAGCTACACGCACGTATCAACAGGCGGAGGAGCAAGCCTCGAATACATCTCTGGAAAAGAACTCCCAGCGATCAAAGCCCTGAAAGAGAACGAGATCGAGTTCCATGATGTGATATGAACAGTAAAACATGGTCAATAATTGGAATTATATATTTTATTATCTTCTTAATTATGGGAATTATAATTATTGATTATGGATACGACAGATACAATACATATAATTACTTTATTTATATTAATTTTTTCTGGCCAGTATTATTTTTATCCTTAATTATCTCCCTAGTTTCTTGTTCAAGGGTATTATTTAAAAAATCTGAAAAATGGATGATTATATCGGCAAAAAGTATTCTGATGAGTTTATTTATTATTCTCGCGACAGCAAATATATACTTATTAAGTATGCCTTTCAATTTTATATGGGTAGGAGTGATTATTACAGTATTTTTTGCTTCGGGGCTCTATTTGGTCGCAATGATGAAGCCAGAAACGAACACTATAAATAGAACATATATAATATTTCTATGCATATTATTTGTTTTAATTATACTTGTGGGAATTTTTCTTCTAATGATTTTATTTGCGCCAAAATATCCATCATAGAATGTTTTTTAATTCTTCTTCCTCTTCTGTTCTTTCCTCAGATAGAATCCTTTGTCCAATAAATTCTTGATTATGATTTGCTGACCTTGCTGCTGGAATATTCCGAATCCTAAGTTCTCATCTGCCTCATTCTGCACGAATACGTATCCTGAATCTATGTTGTTTGGATTGCGCGATATGGATTCCTTCAATATGTTGCGTCCATACAAGAATAATCCTTCCACTTTCGTGTTAACATATATCTTCCTGCTTCCTGACTTGTCCATCTTCGACAGCATATCAATAAGCGCTGGACTCGGGTCGAAATGCTTCCCAGAATCACATCCAAGATATAATCCTGCAGAGAATACGTCCCTGTTTATCTTCGAGCGTAATCCCTTCAATGATTCATCTGCGTAATAATAATTCTTCCCTATCTTCAAGATCTTAGATTCATCGATCTTCAGCCCGAATATCGATGTGAAATGGTTTATGTCCATGAAAACAGGTTATATTATATGATTATAAATCTTTTGTCAGAATATCATTCTAACCTAATATGCCTAACATTAAATGCATATTTATAATCATCATTGCTGCCTTCGCACATGAACCCTTGCCCGAGAGCATAGCATGGCTCGACGTTGGCGAGTATTACCTCATGATGCTTAAAATATCTTGAAGCGACACTATGATGTCCATCATTGAGATAGAACTTTCCATTATGGATACAGAAATCTACCAAAACAGGCGACAATGATTCATCGTCTACCATAGCCAATTTTGCGACTTTTTTCTTCTTCACTTCCGGTTGCGTCAATAGAAGCTCATCTATTCTCACAAATTGTAGCATAAAATCGGAAATCATTAATAGAATAAAAATCTTACTTTATCTTCTTGAAATATTGCTCCATCACTACGACCATCTCTGTCCTTGTCTTGCATTTGCTTATTGCCTTCGCCAATTCGCTGTTCCCTATCAGCATCAACCATCCTTCGAAGTCATTCTTTGTCTTGTCGACGTATTCCCCGAAAGTTAGGTCAGACATGGTCTTCAACTCCTTCAATAGCTCTTTCTCATCCCTCACTAACACGCCTGTCTTCAGCTTGAAATACTTGTCTATTATCTCTTCTTTTTTCCTCTTGACTATCTGTTTCGCTATCGGCTTCTTGCTTATATACTGTATCTTCGACATCTTCTGTATTATCACCGCCAATATGAAGAAGACGACCATGAATGCGCCCATTATTATGAAGTCTGCCTGTATGCTCCCCCATTCCGAACTGAATAATGTGACTTTTTTCAATAGTTCAGAGGCGACGACATATGGATTGTATCTGGCGATCTCTTGGACTGCATCAGACATGGTCTCAAGAGGCAACACGAGATTCGACAAGAACAACAGTACACTGCCCACGGATATTGAAGCCATTGTGACTGCTTCCTGACTGTTGAATAGGTATCCTATTATCATCCCGAGGAATGTGAACAATATTATGGAAAGGAATAATGTAAGCAATGCAAACCATATATTAGTCAATATTGTCGTATTTAGGAAATAATATGCCAGCACCAAGACAAGGATTAGCTGCAGTATTATCACAAAGAAGCTCGTAAGGAATACTGATGATATGAATGTGAAGTCTTTCGTAGGTGTCGTGAAGTTCCTGAAGTATGCTTTCGATGTCTTCTCGATTATTATTATGGTGCTTGAGAGCATTATGCTTATGAACACTATCATCAATATGACGAGATACGGGAATATGAAATTAAGGTTGTTGGATTTCGCTGTTATCGGCTCGACTCTCGTAGTTATTGGATTTACGATGCTCTCTGCAGAAGTGACTTTCAATGCATTGATCTGAGCGTTCACCTTCTCGATGGCGGCTTTTACAGCATCCAAGTCAGTCTTTACCTTCTCGACACTGGCCTGTATCCCGCCGAGGTCTTCCGCACTCCCCGTAGTCGCATCCTTCGCATTCGCCAATCGCTCATTCAACGATGAGACCTCCTCATCCAAAGAATCCAATGCGTCGCTCAATGCCAACAGATGCTTCCGTGTAGTGTTGTGCGTCTCATTGATGTCGCTTTTGAACGTGTCTAGGTCTGAATCGAAGGAGTTCACCAGGCTCGAGCAGTTGCCTGAGCAGTCTCCACTATTATCAAGGTCCTCGACCAAAGTGACTCCTGCATCGACTACATCCATCCCAACAGTCTTTAATGCATCGACATCTTTCTGTACGGTTGTGAGCGTATCGATCATGTCCGTAGAATCGATATTCGCCTCAGAGAGGTCAATGCTCCCCAATTTCGATTTTATGTCTGTGACTCCGGTGCTAAGGGATGTCAATGAAGATTTCAGCGTGATTATCTTGCCGAGGTTTTCGTTGTTTGTCCTCTGTGAAAATGATAATGCAGACAATAATTCATTAGTCAATTGATAGCTCAGCTTGCTTGAAGTGACATCTATCTTCTCATTGACGGTGTCAAGGACAGCGTATACAAAGTTTGCTCTTGATTGGTCCACATAGAATATCACTTCATTGCTCTGATTGTTCGACAGCTTGAAATTGGCAGGGAACACTATGCATATATGGCTCTTGCCCTGCTCTATCATCTCAGTGCATGTCGCTTCACTGGAATATTCAGTCACTGAGAACCCTTGATTCTCTGAAAGTGCAGTCACGAACGATGATGTGAGGTTCGTCTTATCAGAGGCATAATATCCTATGTTCAGCTTTGATGCTGAAGGGTTGTTGAATGCGAAGCCTACTAAGAGCATTATTATCAGCGGACCGAATATAGTCACAAACATGCTCGTCTTCGATCGCATCAATAATTTCAGGTTTTTTGCCGTTATCTTTAATACTTTCATCGCACACCGACATCATTTATTTTTTGAATTCTTTTTCTTCACTTGCTCCTTCTCATCCTCTGCCTCTTCTTGCTTGTCTTTCTCTGACTCTGTGATCATTATGAATATCTCATCAAGCGTAGGCTTCGTGACTTTCAGGTCGACTATTGTCTCCTTATGCTGGTCAAGCTTCCTGATGAGCTCTCCAAGCACTATCTCCGGTTTTGATGTGTAGATCACCAGTTTAGTGCCCTTATCCTCTATCTTCGCTATCTCTCTGACCACGTCCTTGTCCTTGAAATCCGATATCTGATGATAATTCCCTGGGAATGTCTCAAGATGTATCTCCTCATGCTTGCTGAACCTGTCCTTTATCTCATTTGGGGTCCCTACAGCCAACACTTTTCCTTCTTTCAATATAGCTATCCTGCTGCAGAGCGTCTCGAGTTCAGAAAGATGGTGGCTCGAAAGCAATATAGTAGTCCCTCTTTTGTTGATCTTCCTTACAAGCCTCCATATATGATTCCTCAACAGCGGATCGAGATCTGCAGTCGGCTCGTCAAGTATCAATATCTTAGGGTCATGTATCAATGCGCACGCCATGTCCAATCTCCTCTGCATCCCTCCAGAGAGGTTCTTTGCGAGACTATTCTCTGAACCCTGGAGATCCATGAGATTGATCAGCGTAGTGGTATTTGATTTCAATGTGTCCTTATTCAGCCCGTATAATGTGCCGAAATATTCAAGGTTCTCCTTCACTGTGAGATTCGTGTAGAAGCTCGGCACCTGGCTCGCCATTCCTATTATCTTCTTCAAGTCATCATTATATTTGAATACGCTCCTGAAACTGTGTGAATCCTTGTGCTCAAGCAGATGCTCATTCCTGAATTCTACATCTCCTGCCTCGGGTTTCAGGAATCCTATCATTATGTTCAATAATGTCGTCTTGCCGCTCCCGGAAGCGCCTATTATCCCGAATATCTCGCCGGCATTGATATCCATATCTACATTGTCCAATATTATCTTCCTATCGAATACCTTAGAAACACCTTTTGCTTTGATTACAGGAACCGGCATACATGACCTCTTTAATTTCTTAAAAACCGAGAAAGAAATATATAAATATATCGGTTTTATTAAAATAGAAATTAATATGTACACATTCATCTAAGATATGTGTTAACTCTTCTTTCTAGCGCCCTACCATCATAAGGGAGATTGACGAATCCGATAGGTAGCTCTCTTTTTAGGATAGTTCTCGCCATTACATCATTCATTAAAAACGGCATGAAATATATCGTTCCAGATAGAGAGTTATCATCCATAATACGCCTCACCTTATGTGCATGTCTCTTCAAGCCCTCCTTTTTATTTTCAGCGAGTATCTTTTCTGGAAATATCATTATTAAATAATTCTCATTAGAAAAACTCGTCCATTTTATCTCCCCGGTATCTACACATTTCAATCCCGCTGATTCGAATTTTGCCTTGACAATATTCTCTGCAAATTCTTTTATGTAATCTTCCTTCGTGGAAGCGGCGGTGTTTTTAGCTATATTTTCTATATTGTCTATTCTTGCACATCCTAGAATATTGGCGAATCTTTCTAAATCATTCATAAAATAGGAGAATTTATTTATATTTAAAAAAGTTATTATATTATTAATTTCAAAGTGGTAAATGAGAAATTTTAAGTATAGAATAATCTATTTCTTCTTCTTTGATGATTCTTCTACGACAGGTTTCTCTGCAACCGGCTTCACAGTCACTGTTCCGCCTGCATTCTGCACCTTCTCTATGGCAGAAGCGGTCGCATAATCACATTTGATAGTATAATTCCTTGTCGCGTCACCGCCACCCAACAACTTGTTCGCCTTCAAATCTTTGAGTTCTATGGCAAATGAATCCCCTTCTTTCTTTATCTTCCCTGCTTTCAGCAAAGAATCGAAATGCTCTTCTATGTAGAATATGTTCAATGCTTTTATTTTAGCGGAATTCTTCGAATCAAACCCGTGCCTTCCGAAGTATTTTTTGTCCTTCCAAATGCTTGGCTTCTTCTGGTCTGCCTTCTTACCGGAACCTGCCATTCCGACACCGCCTTGATGCCCTGAACCCCTATGTTTCTTCTTGGATCCATAACCATGCGTGTGATGGCCTCTGAATTTCACTGTTTTCTTTCGTCTGTTAAGCATTTTGAACCTCTAATGAATATTATATCTATTTATTATATCAATTATATCATCTTTCTTATCAGATCATTGATCTTTGCGCCCCTATATCCTAATGCGCCTTTGTTTGTGAATGCGGCTTTTATTCCTCTAGCACCGAATCCGCCTCTTGGTGGCTGCAAATGGAAGTAATTCTGTATCTTGCCATCGACTTTAACAGCCCTCTTATCAACTAATAGTTTGTAAGTGTCATCATCTAATTCTCCGTAAGTCACATAATCCTTGCATTTCTCTGCCATGCCCTTTATCTCTGGCTTGTCATCATACACTGAACAGACATGCTTCTTATGGAGCTTCAACATCTTCATTGTCGACTCTATCTTATTATTCACATCATCTGTTCCCCTTATCCTTATGATTGCCAATTTAGCCATTTTATCATTACTCCTTCTTTGATGAACCACGTGTTATCGCAAGATTATCGACATGTTTCTCTTGAACTTTTGTAGTGTTGAGTTTTAGCAATGCCTTCTCTAAAGCGACTATAACATTTATCTTATTTCTTGATTGTCCCCTAACTTTCGTCCATACATCCTGTATTCCTGCAAGCCTTAATACTTTTGCGACTTCTTTCTCTGCCTTCAAACCTGTCCCTTTTGGTGCAGGCCTCAATTCTACAGTCACAGAACTGCATTTCCCCACGACTGCGAATGGTATTGAATGTGGCGTCTTGCATCCGCACTGCCATGAGCCGCATCCTCTTGATACTCTTATAAGATTGAGTTTTGCTTTTCGTAATGCCTTCTCTCTTGCCGGAACAGTCTCTTTTGCTTTTCCGAATCCTAATCCTAGATATCCATCACTGTTACCTATGACCGCATATGTTGCGAATTTAGGCTTGTTGCCCTCTTTCGTCTTCTTCTGTGTCTGCCTGAATACCCTTCTTGATCCGCCGCCGAACTTTCCTTTGGATTGCCCGATCATCAACAGGTCAGATTCAGTATTAGGAAGCAGCATGTCAACTATCTCTGGTTCAAGTATTGGCTTGCCTAATGAGAGGACAGAATCCATGGTCGTCAACTCTCTTGATTTTACCTTCTTCCCTAATTCAGTCTTAGGTTGCCATCTCTCAACATCAGCACTTACTGTAACTGTCTCCAATGTCTCCTCTGATATTGGTTCTATGACGATCTTTTCTTCTTTCTCTATTGGTTTAGCCATTTTTTTTACACCGATCATAATTTAATTATTTTTGCCTTGACTTCATCGAACATCTTTGATAATGAACCATTGATGTGCTTGCCCATTATCCTCTCTTCAGGAGGGAACGCCTCTTCTGAGCACTTGACTCCTAGGCCGCCATCTATCGCCCCTTTCACTGAAGCGAACAGTCTTGAACCCTTTGCAGGCGTCTGCAACCCTAAATCTACTATTGCTGTCTTGATTTTCTTATTCAATGATTTTCTGGCTACGAGTATGCCAGTCAAGTATGCTGCAGGAAGATTGCCTGTTGCATGGTCCCATCCATGCTTCTTCAACTCTGCACTGCTTGCAGTCACAAGAACCTTATCTCCTTTCTCGTCATAATCGACGATCTGAAGCACCATGTTCTTATTTGTCTTCCTGACCACCATCCTTGGAGTGCCGCTCACTAACAAAGTGAGTCTCTTCTTGTAGTTGGTCTTCCCTTCTCTCTTCCTTCTGTATGGTATGAATTTCATTTTTACTCAGTTTTCCTTGTCCTTTTCGGTTTTTCAGTGCTCTTTTCAGCTACGACAGTTTTTCCTGAATTGATTGTCAACATCTCATCATGCTCTTCAAGGAATAGCTTTATGTGCCTCTTGCTCCTGAAATATCCGCCTTTTGATTTTAGGTAAAGCTCCCTGTATGCTGTTCTCGTGATTATCTTTTTTGTGACTAGCTCCTTGAGGAATTCTCTCTGGACCCGCACTTTTACCATCCATAGGTTCTTGAAGTCAAGTCTTGCATTGACTTTTCCTTTCTTTGTCCCCGGACCTTTTCTTCGTCCTTTGCTCTTCTGTATCTTTAATTTCCTGACTCGCACTTTCGATGTAGAGTTCATAGGTTTTTCCCTTATTGCGCCATCGCCGACCAATAACCTTATGTCGTGTTTCGTTATCGCCTGCTTTATATCATCAAGCCTATCATTGTCGAACCATACTCTTTTCGGCGAGCAATTCAACACCTGTGATGCAAGTCTTTTTTGAACCCTTAACATTTTAATTCCTTAACAAGCGATCATTGCTTGTGTATAATTACCTCATCTTTCTCTTTCTTCTCTTCGGCCTTCTTTTCCTCTTCCGTCTGATCTTCTTTTTTATCCTTGTCCTTCTCTTTCTTCTCAGCCTTCTTCAATGAGTCCTCTATCGTTTTCTTCTTCTTCTCTGTCTTCTCCTTCTTCTCCTCATCTTTCTCTTTCTTCATTGATTCTGCTTTTTTCAGGACATTTTCTGATTTTAAGTTCAATACCAATATCTTCAGCTCCTCGGCCTTCTTCAATATCTCAATCTTCTTCTTCAAGCCGACCTTGGCCGAGATTATTATCCCTTGATCCTTGGTCACGTCTTTTAATTCTGAAACATTATTTATCAATACTGACTCGACTCCTTTTCCATGGAATCCCCTTATGGCTACAGGACTTCTCCAGCCCTGCTTCACTCTTCGGTTATACCCCCTGAATTGGTGTCGCATCTTGCTCTGCAATCCTGTTGGGCGCTTCCATTTCTTTGAAAGTCTCTTCTTCTTATGATAATCCTGCTGCACAAACTCGGGCTTCTTCGACTTTATCGTCTTCCTCGTCGCAAGCAATTTTTTTGAATCAGTCATTTTATCCTCAAATCACATCAATATCCTTAATATCCTTATTTTTGATCTATACCGTCCTTCACAGTTATATATATCCCATCCTGGAATATTCTCCTATCGAATGCTGCCCTCCTGCATATCTGCTCGATGGATGCAGCTGTCTGCGCAGCAAGCTCCTTGTCGGGGCTCGTCACTATTATTTCAGGCTCTTTAACATCAACTTGTACGCCAGGTTTTATCGTGAGAGTCCTTGGTACAGTCTCTCCCATAAAATTCTTCACTTCCAAAACCGTCCCTTTCAATGCTACTTTCATAGGGAAATGTCCTGAACATATCTTTAATTTGTATGTCGATCCTTCAAGGATCCCTTTGAACATGTTCTTCAAGTGTGCTTCTGTAGTGAATATGGCTGCCTTTTCTCTCTTTGTAGGCTTCAATGTCTTGAACACCACAGCATTGCCATCTATTTTCATATCGATATTCTTGAATACGAATTTCCTATGGATCTCTCCCTTGGGGCCCTTGACAGTCACTAGCCCATCATGTATCTTTACATCTACTTTCTCGGGGATTGCGACTTTGTATTCCATATGGTCTGGTTTCATTTTAATTCCTTATAATAATATCCTTCAATTTTAATAACAATAACAGATTAGTCTTCCTCCTAATCCTTTCTCTTTTGCCTCATTATGTGTCATCATCCCTTTAGATGTTGACACTATCAGTATTCCGAAGTCTTTTGCTGGAAGGTATCTCTTCTCGAATTTCTCATAATCATCTTTCTTCACATTGAACCGTGGCTTTATGACGCCTATCTTATTTACGTTGCCTATGAGGCTGATGCTCAACAGCTTGCCCTTCCCATCCTCTATCTCTGTATATGTGCCGACATAGCTGTTCGTATTCAATATGTCCAATATTTTCCTTATAACTTTTGAATTGTTAGCTACTAATATCTCTTTCCTGCCGAGTTTTTCATGATTATTTATGTATGATAATACATTTGCTAATGGGTCATTTAACATTTTACACCTATTTGATTTTTGAGCGTCATTTAACTGTATTTTTTGAATCCAATCTTGTTTGCTATATCCCTGAAGCATTGCCTGCATAAGTGAAGGCCATACTTGCTTATGTGTGCACCAGTCCTTCCGCACCTTGAGCATTTCTTGTTCAATGCGCCTCCTTTCCTCTTCTTAGGGACTGAATATTTTGCATGCTTTGCAAGCTTTCCAGGCTTATTCTCAAGTTGGCTTAAAACTTTTTTATGATCTGTATATGTCATTTTTTCCTCTGATTATCTAATCATCATCACTCTTGAATTTTACTCCGAAGTTCTGTCTCATGAAATCCATAGATTCGCTCTTTGCAATCCTATGCCTTAATGGTATGGATTTTTTCAACATCTTTCTTTGCTTGATCCTGAATCCGGGCCTCTTCAATGTGATGGATGCCTGCAATCCAATTATGCCTATATCCGGGTCATATTTTGCATCCTTGATATCTATATATTCCTTTATGCCGAATGATACATTGCCGTTATCATCGAAATTGCTTTCAGTCAGCTTCATATCGAGTGCTGCAAGCAATCTTGGTATCATTGCTAATGCCTGCTCATCCCTTAATGTGAGCTTGCATCCGATCGGCAATCCTGGCCTCAATCCCCATGACGCTATCCTTTTATCTGTCTTTGTCCTTACCGGCGCAATGCCAGTTATCTGTTTCAAAAGCTTCTCTGCCTTCTCAAGCTTTGCCTGGTCCTTTCCAGCACCAATATTCAAAGTGAGTTTCTCGACAGTTATTTTCCGCATCGGGTTTTCTTGTGTCATTTTAGTCAATCTGTTTTTTAATCATTATTTTCATTATTTTGTCATCTTCACTGCAGGCTTATCTTTCCCTACGACAAGCACATACTCTCTCTTAGTCTCATACTCTTCGTTGCCTGTCTTCAATATCACAGACTTCTGCGTCATGCTCTGCAATGTACCTATCTTACCGATATGTTTCCCTTTGTAAAGCAATACTAATGCACCCTTCTCGAATGCGATATGTTCCTTCACTATATTGTCAGGGACAGTTATCAGCAATGAATCTCCGACCTTGTAATGATGTTTTTCAAAAAATACGTTTAAACCGTTCATCAGGTTCAATTGCATCTTTCCCTTGAGGTAGTTCTTCCCTATTATCTTCAATACTTTTAATTTTGAGTCTTCTTTGCTTATCGCGACAGGCTTAAGTATGCCGTCAGTGTCTATTATCAATCTATAATTGTCATTTGTCTTGGGTATCGTTATTACGTCGATGAAACATACGGGGTACCTGTAATCGGATATTTTCTTATGGTTTATAAGTATATCTCCGCTCTTTATTATGCTCTTAACTTCTTTTGTGTTCGTCGCTAGCTTCAAGTCATACTTCAACAAGTTAGATACGGGCATCGTAAGAGTCTTACTCATGCCTCCAGGGTTGCTCTTCGTGATGAAAGTTATGCCTCTCCTAGGGATCTTCCATGTCTTCGGTGCATTAAGCCTTTTAAGGTGTCTCTTCATTTTTTCTCCTTAGTGTCTGATTTTTTTACAGTGTTCTTCTTTTGGACAGTCTTTTCGGTTTTTTTCTCTGCTACATCCTTCTTTGCAGGCTTCTTGTCCTTGAATCTCTTCTTATCATCTGAATTCAATTCTATCAACATGACATTTGATGGCTGTATAGGGTATCTTGCTTTCGTGCCGTCCCTCTTTACATGCTCTATCTTGTTCACATAGATTACTGATTTCCTTATGTCTACCTCTTCTACTTTGCCCTCTTGCTTCTTGAACTGGCCACGCAATATCCTTACCTTGTCTCCGGATCTTATCCTTAATGAGCGTATGCCGTGCTTTGCTCGCAAATCCTTCGAGAGATGCGCATTCAGGAAATTACCCTTGATATGCAATGGCGCCTTGAACCTGAACTTCCTCTGCTTGTTAGGCTTTATGCTTGAATTCCAATCCATTGAAAATTGTTTTTTCATTTTAACCTTGATTTAAACTATCATGCTTGCAATCTTTGCGACTGCAGGCCACCTGTCAGCGACCTCTTTTGCGATAGGCCCCTTGAATATTGTCCCTTTAGGGTTTCCCTTCTCATCTTTAAGTACGATGACTGCATTGTCTTCGAACTTTATCCTCATGCCGTTGACTCTCCTATACTCTTTTTTCTGCCTGACGATTATGCCATAGACTACCTGTTTTCTCATCTCTGGCTTTCCCTTCTTTACGGCGCACATTATCAAGTCGCCCACTCCTGCCGCGGGCTTCTGCCCCTTCTTTGTCTTATGGCCTATGACTGAAAATATTTTGACTATCTTCGCTCCTGAGTTATCGCATGTATCTATATATGCGCCTACAGGCAGTGCTTTCGTTATGTTTGCTTTTAATCCCTTCATTTTATTGATCCGTATGTTTTTTGACTATCTCTATTATCACGAAATTTTTTGTCTTGCTCAAAGGCCTCGTCTCTGCGATCTTCACAGTGTCTCCGATCTTTGCGTTCATCGTCTCTGGATTGTGGGCCTTTACCCTCGTCCTTCTGACCTCGAACCTTTCATACTTCTTGTTGAATTTCCTTCTTGGCCATTCGACTGTCGCAGTCTTCTGCATCTTATCACTGACGACTATCCCTGTGAATGTCCTGCCACGTAATTTGACTCCACCATAATATGGGTCTTTTGGATCGAATGTTTTCGGAGCATTCGCAGGCTTCTTTGTTTCGATGCCGATATTTTTGATTTCTTTTTTCATTTTAATCATATTCTCTTAATTTGATCCTTTCCTCGGGTTTTTTCATGATCTTTGATCCCTCTATTACCTTCTTGCCGATCACGAATGTGTTCCCTGATTTCAATATGATCTTGAATTCCCTGAAATTTCTCTTGTTCACTAACATCTTGAAACTGTTTTTTGTCTCATCGACTATCTTCCCTTTTAGGCCGAGCAACTGCTTATTCCTCGATCTGACAATCTCGGCTTCTTTGCCGATAAATCCATCTCTTATTGTGTCACTCATATTATTTTGCCTCTGAACTTTTTTGTTATTTCAACTCTATTGTCTCTGGGGCGAACCCGAGCTCGATCAAGTATTCTTGAACTTTTGTTAGGTGGCTTCCTTGCAATTCAATCAAGCCATCCTTAGCCGTTCCGCCGCATGCCAGTTTGTTCTTCAATTTTTTGGCTACGTCTTTGATATCGATTTCGTTAGTATCGATACCCTCTACAACCGTGTATTGCTTGCCAAATTTCTTCTTGACAATCTTTACGATTATCTTCTGGCTTTCTCTCGCTATTTGTTCACATACGCAAAGGTCCTTTGGCAACCCGCATACATTGCATATATCAGCCATTTGAGCTTAATGACTCCTGTATTTTTTCTTTTTTGATTCTATATTGAGAGCATCCAATCCTTTGTGGAAGTTCTCCATCCTTAAAGTCTCATACCGTGCGATGTTCTTCTTCAACTCCCTCACCTGTTTAGGGCTTTTTGGAGTCGTTCCTATCGCTATCTGAGCATTCAGCTTCATGAGCTCGACTTTCATGTCTGATATCTTCTTGTCGAGTTCTTCTTTGCTCAGTTTTGTTAATTCTTTATATCTCATTTTTACTCTGCATCAGACGGCTTGTCTTTCTCCTCAGCAACATTCTCCTCTGCTTTTGCAGGCTTCTTTTTTGCCGGCGCCTTTCTAGGCTTCTTTGTCTTGTCTGATGATTTTGATTTTGATTGTTTCTTCTTTGAATCGCTCTGTTCCTTGGCCGCCTTGTCTTCGGCTAATTTCTCTGCTTTCTTCGCATTGAGGTCCTGCACTTCTGCAGTTATATATGTGACGTCATCTGGAAGTGCCGTCGTCGAAGGCATGATCCTGACTTGTACACCGACTATTCCGGTCTTCAGTTTTGCCTGTGCGTATGCTGCATGCACGCCTGATACTGCAACATCTCCCGATTTCTTCAAGTATCCCATGTAGAATCTCCATGTCTTCGCTCTTGAAGAAGGGACTTTTCCTGATATCAGTATCTCTACTCCTCTTGCGCCTGCATTCATTATGTCTGACATTGCCTTGTGCCCTATTCCCTTGAATCTTGCTGTCCCGAATCTCTCCAATGAGTTCGCGATCGATTCAGCGACTATATTCGCATCAGTCATCGGATTCTCTGCTTCCAACAGTTCTATCTGCGGATTGTCTAAATGGAACCTTTCTTTCAGATCTTTTGTCAATTTTGCGATATTCGATCCTGATTTACCGACTATTATCCCAGGCCTTGATGCGCAGACAAGTATCTTCTCTCCCAATGGAGTCCTTTGGAGCTTGATGTATGATATCCCTGCTTTCCCAAGTATGCTTCTCATATACTCTTCTATCTGGAATTCCTTCAGATTTTCTGCGACGAACTTTCTCTCAATCATTTTTGTACCTTTATTTTTTTACCTTCGGCTTCTTTTCTGTCTTGGCTGCCTTCTTATCTGTCTTCTTCTTGTCTGAAAGTCCTTTGACTTCCTCGACAGCCAACTCTAAATGTGTGTTCTTGAATATGGATCTTTTCTGCCTTCCATAATGCCATTGTTTCCCTGCTCTCTGTGCGACAGCATGCGTCAACCTTAAGTCTGAAACGCTCAATCCCTTGTTCTTCGCATTAGCCTCGACAGTGTTCAATGCGGCCAATATCTCTGTGCACGCCTTTACGTGATATCTCCCTGATGACATGCCTGGCTTGTGGCCCGGACCATTAGTATAGACTTTCAATGGTATCGGTCTTATCATGTCTATGCTCTGCTGCAGCAACATCTTTGCCTGCGACAATGGCCTTCCTCTTATGTAATTGAATATCTCCACTGCATGCTTTGGCGAGATATTGATGCTTCTTACCGAGGCCTTTGCCATATTCTCTTTCGTTTGGAATGAGTATCCTGATTTCATTTTATTTCTTGGCGTTTGCAGAAGATTTTGATGCTCCTACTCCCGGACTGTTGTGTGTTATTCTCTTTCTAGTATTGACCAATTCACCAAGGAACATCCCTATCATGTCCTCTTGTATTATCACTGGCTCGAATGATTTTCCATTGTGTATGTTTATTGTCTTGCCTACGAATTGCGGCAGCACTATCATGTCCCTCAAGTGTGTCCGTATGCTGCTTTTCTTCGCTAATTTCTCTATGAAGTTCTTCTTGTTTTCATCAAGGCCTCTTGTTATCGTCCTTCTCTGTCTTGAAGGCAATAATTCTGCCAATTCTTTCAATGAAAGCGATTGAAGCTCTTCTATTGTTTTTCCCCTGAATGAAAATGCTTTTTTTGCCATTTTTTAACCTTTGATTTTTTTTATTGATTATAAGTTCTTGTTCCTTCCTTTTGATTGTCCAGTCTTTCTCGGCCTTATGTATCCTACCTTTCTTCCTGGTGGAGCATTCTTCGGGACTGGTCTTGCCTTGCTCTTCCTTGAGCTTCTCTTGTTTCCGAACGGATGGTCCACTGCATTCTGTGCTGAACCCGACATCAATGGGTATCTCTTCTTCCTTGCTGCCCTATAATGGAATTTTGTTCCTGCCTTCAGGAATGGCTTCTCTTTCCTTCCTGCACCTGCAGGTACGCCTATTGTTGCCCTGCAGTTCAAATGGAATTCTTTGATCTTCTTTGACGGTAAAAGTATTTGCGCATACTTGTCTGTCTTAGCGACTAATTTTGCGAAGCTTCCTGTTGTCCTGCAGAATTTTCCTCCGTCGCCAGGTATCCCTTCAATATTGAATAGTATAGTCCCTTCAGGGATGTCCTTCAATGTCGGGCTGTTCCCTAAATCTAGAGGAGCATTCTCTCCTATCAATAGTTTTTGTCCTATGAATACGCCCTCTGGAGCGATTATCAATCCTGTAGTGCCGTCATTGTACTTGACTTGCAATAATGGTGCTGAATGTCCTTGTGATTTCAATATGTCCACTACCTCTGCTGAGGATGTTCCATGCCTTAACTTTGCCTCTCCCAAATACCTGAAACTAGGAGCTGTAAAACTAGGACCGCCTTTTCCACGTGCCTGTTGTGTTAAGTTCTTACCCATGAGCTTTTTGCGAAAAACCTCGGAAAAAGCGATGAACAATCACGAACTGCGTGAGTTCATCGGTTATTAATTTCCTATTTTCTCGCCTCCATTATATTAATCCTAACTTCGTCGCGATATCAATCGCTGGCGTCTCGTTGCTGAATTTCACGTAAGCTCTCTTCTTTGCGTCAGCGCCGATCCTCGTGTTGACTTTCAACACTTTCGCCTTGAAAAAATCTTCAATATATTTCTGTATGGCGTCTTTTGTCGCTTTCTTGTCTACTTCGAATATCAATATGTTCTGTGATTCCATCAACCTGATGGACTTCTCCGTTGACAATGGATTCTTTACGACTTGCATTTTAACCTTCTATATTAATTTCAATACTTGAACATCCCTGCAATCTTGTCGATTGCTCCTTCTGTGTATAATGTCAATCGTCCAGGCTTTGTCCCTGGTGCGAGCAGGTCTGCACTTAAATGCTCTGGAGTGACTATGTCTACTCCTGATATGTTTGATGCTGACTTGTTCAATGGACATTTCTTTGAAACTACGAATAATATTGATTTTTTGACCCTATATGGTCTTGACCTGTTCTTTCCTTTTCCTGCCCTTATAGTCTTTCCTGCTGTCCTGTCAAGATCCTCTTTGAATCCTAACGCAAGCAACATCTTGACTACGTCTTTTGTCTTGTTTATCGACTCGACATCATTTGATAGTATGAATGGGAAATCTTTCGGCAGATTGTGTCCTCTTGATTTTACGACATCTGCGCTAAATGTTGCAGATAATGCTGAGCATATCGCTTTCCTCCTCTCTTTCACATTAAGCTTTTTGCTCCACTCCCTGTCTGCTTTCGGAGGATGTGCTCTTCTTCCTCCTCTAGTATTAGGTGCTAATGCGCCTACATAATTGAATCTTATTCCCCTGTGTGATAATGATTTTCTTGGAGTCCTTGCCATCCCGTGGCCGTATGATCCTTTATAGTCCCTTCTCCTTCTTGATAGTTTCGCTGAGACATTCATCCCTGCACTCTCATATGCACCGTATGGCTGTCTGGAATTTGCTTGAACAGTGACTACTGCCCTATATATAAGGTCTTCCCGCACTTTTTCAGTGAACTGGCTAGGAAGCTCTTTCTTTGACAGCTCTTTCTTTTCCTTGTCTACAACTGGGACTTTCATTTTTATTGTTTTGACTCTGTATTTATTTCAGTTATTGTCGGTAATGGATGTGGAGGATGTTTTCTCATCGGCTTTGCCATCATTATTGCCCTCTTCCTCGCTCCTGCGACACTTCCGCTCACCAATATATATGTTGATTTTATGTTGCCATAATTGAGGAATGCACCTTTCGGATTTATTTCCTCTGGCTTGCTTGATATCTTGTAAATCTGCTTATTGTATTCTGTCCTCGTGTGATAGCCCATCTGTCCTGGATGAGGGACCCTATATAATACGTGTCCTTGTCCGCTCCATGCGCCAAGCGTCCCTACTCTCCTCACTCCTTTCTCTGTCTTATGGACTTTCAATGCTACGCCGAATCTCTTTATCGGCCCTTGCAACCCTTTTCCTTTAGTCACTGAATGTGCGTCGAAGAAGTCTCCCTCTTTGAATACGCTGCTGACCAATAAGTCCTTATCATGATGCTCCTTGACATATTTTATCTTGTCATCTACAGAGCCGCTTAATCCTATCTCCATAAATTCTGGCTTCTTCTTTGACACTCCTGCAAGCACTGGCTGTGTATATACCAATAATCTTACGTCAGTCAATTCTTTTGCGTCTAACTCATCTAATGCCTTCATGTCATGCGCTTTCTTCGGGAGTATCATCGTCCTCGACAATGATTTGTCAAGTTTTAATAGAATGTCTTTGAATGGTTGATTGTGCAAATATTTCTTCTTGTATACCCTTACGCCTGCAATCCTCATGGGCGGGCACTCGATGACTGTGACAGGGATGGCTATCTCTTCACCTTTGGCTGTCGATGTCTTTCT
>CAZQDS010000003.1:0-32356 GCA_964591655.1 uncultured Methanosarcinales archaeon | reverse complement strand
CGCATTGTACATATTTAACATATACAAGTTTGATTTCGCATTGTTTGTCGTTTCGCTAGTGCTTATAATCACTGGCGTAATTGGAATAATGACAATCGATCAGAAAATGAAATTGATATCAAAGAAGATAAAAGAATTGTAAAAAATACGGAGTAAAAATGCCAACTGTTAAATTCAGCAAAAACATGTTATTGGAGCTTTTAGGGAGAAAGATCAGTGATGAGCAATTGACTGATAGGATAAACTTCCTTGGAGCGAATGTTGAGGGGATAGAAGGAGATGAGCTTGCAATAGAGATATTCCCTAACAGGCCTGACATGCTGTCAGAGCAAGGATTGGCAAGGGCGTTGAAGACATTCCTGAACATCAAGCCAGGATTCAAGCAGTATCATGTAAAGAAATCAAACGTCAAGGTGCTTGTCGACAAATCTGTCAAGAACATAAGGCCTTACACTGCTTGCGCAGTCGTCAAGGGATTGAAGCTTACTGAAGAGAAGATAAAAGCGATAATACAGATACAAGAGAAATTGCACGTGACATATGGACGGAACAGGAAGAAGGCAGCGATAGGCATATACCCATTGGAGCATATAAGGCCTCCGATATATTATAAGGCATTGCATCCTGAAGAGATCAGATTCAAACCATTAGACATGAATAAGGACTTGACAGGATCACAGGTATTGGCGATACATCCTACAGGAAGAGAATATGGATACTTGCTTGAAGGACTAGAGAAATTCCCCGTATTCTTGGACAGCAAGATGAATGTCATGAGCATGCCTCCAATAATCAATAGCAACAATGTAGGAAAAGTGACTGCACAGACAAGGGATGTGTTCATAGAATGCTCCGGATTTGATTTTGATTATTTACATACATGCTTGAACATAATCGTGACTGCACTTGCAGACATGGGCGGAGAGATATACAGTGTAGAGATAAAATATCCTGACAAGAAAAGAGTCACTCCAGAACTGTCAGGGAGAGAGATGAAGATAGACTTGGATTATGTGAATAAGATATTAGGATTAAGCTTAAAGGAATCAGACATAAAGATCCTTCTAGAAAAAATGGGTCTAGGATACAGGAACAAGAAAGCATTGATCCCTGGGTACAGGGCAGACATGCTTCATCAGATAGACTTAGTGGAAGATATTGCCATAGCATATGGTTATGAGAGATTCGAGAGCAAGATCGCGAATGCTGCGACAGTCGCTGCAGAAAGGCCTATAGAAGTGTTCATGAACAAGATAAGGGAAGTGCTCATAGGTATGGGTCTCATTGAAGTGAAGAATTATCAGTTGACAAATGCGGAAAACCAATGCAAATTGATGAATTATTCTGCAGACCTAGTGGAGCTAGAGAATTCTGTCACGCAAGAATATAATGTGTTGCGGTATTGGATGGTGCCTAGTCTTCTAGAGACATTGAAGAACAATAAGCATTATGATTATCCTCAGAACATATTCGAGATAGGCACAGTATTCAGGATAAATGATGACTTCGAGACGAAAGTCCAGGAGAATGAGCGATTGGCGATAGCATTCTGCGGCAATGATGCGAATTTCACTAGAGTGAAGCAGGCGCTTGATTCATTGATGGACGCATTGGACATGAAATACTCTATTGTAGATACAGAGCATTCTTCATTCATAAAAGGTCGGGTTGGAAGGGTAAAGGTCAATGAAGAAAAGATTGCATTGATAGGAGAGGTGCATCCGCAAGTGTTGATGAATTGGTCGATGGATGTGCCTGTCGCAGTCATAGAGCTGAATGTCACAGACATATTCAGGATAATGAGGATGCCATCAGATGTTGCAATAGAACACAGGCATGTTGAAGGTCATAAGGTTTCTGGGAAAAAAGACGCTAAAGCACATCATCCTGCCCATCATCCGGCAAAAAGCCATGTGAAGAAAAAGTCTTCACATCCTAAGAAGCCTGAAAAGAAAAAGAAGAGAAAATAATCATTTTGCACGTTTTTTCTTTCGTTCACCTATAATCGTCTTCTGTTTTTTTATAGTTTCATGTGCGGCGCTCGCGCGTACACGTCCTTTCCCTTCAATCTTCTCATCCATCATATCAAAAACAGGCTTTGAAGTCTTCTCAATGGCCTCGCTTGTCTGCTCCACGAAATTTTTCACGTCGCGCTCAGTGTTCAGGAAGCTTGCCGCAGTATTGTGCAACGCATTATTGACTGGCTTCGCGATTATGAGCTCAAAGAACAATTTATTCTCATTGATACGTTTTGATATCTTCACTTCCTTTATCCTGTGCGAGAAGAGCAGGACGACAAGAAGCCTCGCCACTGAAGATATGATGAATAATATAAGAAGCGTGGAGAAATTGAACACTCCAGGAATGATCTCGACCAATAATGCCCCGAGCAATCCTCCTGCAAGCACTGCAAAACCGAAGACCATGTTGAAGTATGCGAATCCTCTTGCACGCTTTTCCGGGCTCACCGTTTCAAGGACATAATTGAATGTCGTCAGTTCAAACCCGCCCCATGCGAATCCGGTCATTATCTCGACAAGTATCAACAGATAGAATGCTGTCGAGCCGGCAAAGAAGTATCCTACGATGAACCACCACATCGGGATTGTAGCGATCCATAATCCTGAAATGATCAATATATGCCTCGTGCCGAACCTTTGAGAATACTTGCCCCAATACGTCATCGTAAATGCTTTCGCAGCCATAGGTATTAGCACCAATACAGTATACTGAAGATAATTGAACTTAAGATTTTCCAACATGTATACTGCAAAGAATGGCCCCCCTATCATCACTGCCAACGCCATCAAGGACCTGAATATCACAAAATTCCCGAAATTAGTGTTCGGCATCCTCTTCAGGAAGTCCTTGAATGAAAAATAATTTTCTGGATTATAATTATATTTTGGCTCAATCTGCTTGCTCAGATAATACCAAGAAATGATCCTTCCTATGAATGCTATGGTGAAAAGTATGCCGAAACCAGTCCATATATCTACATTCTCGAAGAAATACAGTATTATCCCCGCAACCATGACACTGAACATTGTGCTCGCGATAACATATTTGTTCCTGTTGCCGAAATAAACGGCACGTTCATTCTCAGGGACGACGTCAGATATCCATGAAGACCATGCCGGACCGATAATGTTTGAGAATATGTTATATAATGTGAACAATGCGGTCAATATCAATATGTCCTTTGTGATGAGCGGTATGAAGAATAAAGGCAGCATCAATATTGCTTGAAGGAATGCAAAGAGTGTGACTATCTTTTTCCTATTCTGATACTTATCAGTGAGCTTCGCGCCCAATAATTGGAATATCGCCCCGATAAATGCGGGAACAGAATTAAGTATGCCTATCTCTGAAGCGGTGGCGCCTATCTTTAGAGCGAAAGGCGTTATGTACTGTTCTCCGAAACCATACATTATGCTCCAAGCAGAACCATCCTTTATAGAACAATTCTTTGTCTTCTCTATCTCTTCCTTAGAAAGTCCTTTCAATTCCTCTTTTTTAGACATGCAGATATATTAAAGGCAGCAGTTTAAAAAATTAATCAAATTATTATCGTCATTATTATCCCATGTCAATATAGAAACTATACACCCCTTCAACGAACAGGAAGCTTGCCAGCAATGCAGGAAGCGATGCTATCAATGTCTCCGGGAAAGAAACGAAACCTGACAACAAATATATCACTGAAGGCCACATCATCAATGCGCACAATATCCAAGAAATCATTATCCATTGCTTGTTTATGTGTGCACTCATTATGTTCGCTATCTGGACAATGATCAACCCTATGGCGGCGATCCCGAGAAGAGGGATGCCTATTATGTTGTCTATATGTGTCCATCCAAAAATATTCGTAAATACGAGAAGACTTACTGGGAGGAATGCGAATCCTATTATGTAGTCTATCATTTTATTTCATGTAAAATAATATCACACGTCATTTACTAGATTTTCTTCTTTCTCTTCCTCATCGAATATTATTGCTGCATAGCTCACTGCGTTCTTGTAATCCGAATCGGGATCAAGGTCTGCTGAAGTGTAATAATGCTCAAGCCTTACATTGCATGGCTTGATCGCCTTGAGCAGTACTGCGATAGGTATGAATCCGCATATCGTCATAAGATTCTGCTGCACATATTCCATCCAACCGTCAACATCGAACTTCTCGATGAATTCTATCGCTTTCCTGTCAGTCTCATAGATATTCTTCTTGACATCCTGGCTGAATGGTATATGATGATAATTCCTTCCATAATGCGTGAAGTCCGAGCTGATTATGAAAATCACTTTCTTTCCAGATTCTATTATAGTATCTTTCAGGTCAAGAGCAAGTTTTGCAATATCTATGCTTGAACTCACGAGCATCGGCAATATCTTTAACTGATGCATCTTGTCTTTTGTGGCAAACTGCAGGAAAGGGATCTGCACCTCGACAGAATGCTCATTCTCAAATCCCCCATCATCATCTTTCAATTCTTCGTTCTTCTCAAGCAACGCCCTCGCAAATTCCTGGTCTGTCCTTGCAAGACCTAAAGGAGTATCATATCCTTTTGTGCTTATCACATTTACGCCATCACTATGGCTCGGCCCGATGATTATGTACAAGTCAGCAAATTCTGCCTCTGCAATCTCTTTATATGCCCATGCGGCTGCAGGCCCAGAATATTGATATCCTGCGTGTGGGGCAATGATTGCCTTGATCCTATTCGTTCTTTTGTTCAACGGCAGGTCTCCAGGCCCATTCTTGTCCTCAAAACATGATGCTATCTGTTTATCTAATTCAAATTCCTTTTCCTGATAGAATTGTCCGGCAAATTGTGCTTTAACCATACATATCACCCTTAATAATCCACACCTTAAACCAACAATCAGCGTCATTTATATGTTTTATGGTAAACGTCCATAACGCTCAAAAATTATATTTCTTGTTGTTTTATGGTAAGAGGCCTGTGTAGAGTCTTCATATTACCATTTCTCAGTAAAATAAATAAACTCGAGCGTATTATGAGCGTAATGAGGGGGTTGTTTTTTGCGATATTTATCGCAATATCGTTGTTCGGATGTACAAGCAACATACAACTTTCAGGAAGTGGGGTGTCTGCTATGAGAATATACAGTCCAGAATTCAATGACAATTCGATGATTCCAGCGAAATTCACCTGTGAAGGGATGGATATAAATCCACAATTATTGTTCAGTGACGTCCCTGAAGAGACAAAGTCTCTTGTTCTGATAATGGACGATCCTGATGCGCCAATGGGGACATGGGTACACTGGGTGCTGTTCAACATTCCAGCAGATGTAACAGGCATACCTGAAGATTCTATCCCAGATAATGCCATACAAGGATTGAACAGCTGGCCAAAAAACAATTATGGAGGTCCTTGTCCGCCATCTGGCACTCACAGGTATTTCTTCAAGCTATACGCATTAGATGTGGAATTGGAATTAGATGATACGGCAACAAAGAAGGATGTCGAGCAGGCAATGCAAGGACACATACTGGAGAAGGCAGAACTGATAGGGCTTTATAAGAAGGGATGAAAAATGCACGGAGACAATTATTCAACGCACACACATAAGTTTCAGCACGACAGTGCATGCTCATTTACGATATACTTATTCCACGACATCAAGAGTCCCCCATTAGAGAGGAAAGATGTGGCTTATGCATTGCTGGATGAACACTCATTGAATAAGAGGGGAGAGGTCGTCGATTTAGGGTTCGTGTTGGAGCAATTATATCTTGCTGCGCCAAGAAGCGATGACAAGAGGTTGATAGTTAAAGACGGCATAATAATAACATTATTGAACAGTAATGTAAAGATAGAACATTTTGGTGAGAAATCAGGCAAGGACCTTAAATCAGTTCTCGGATTATAGCCTTATTTTTCGTAAGGGAATATTATCTTGCCAGGCACTCCTCTTTTTATTGCCATATCGACTACTTCTTGTGGAGGTATTTTTGTATCATCTACCAATATGAATTTGCTGCCTCCGTCTGTTTGTATCCCTTTGGATTTCTTCAATCCCTTATAGAACCCTAAATCTTTAACTCCTGGAACTTCAACATTCTTTTGGATGCCGAAAACATACGTATCCTTGCCTTGTTCCACCTCGACAAATTCATTCATACTCCCTTTTCCAGAATAATTCAGATAACATCTTTTGTCTGTCATGAATCCTTATGTTTTTATTTGATATAAAAATTTTTCCATAAACTTTAAATAGGTTCTTGAATGCTTTTCCTATAGGGTGATTTCATGACTGATAAACTATTGCCATTAGCCGCAATGGAGCGTATATTGAAGAAAGGAGATCCAGATATACGGGTGAGTGAGCCGGCAAAAGCAGAATTGCGGACGGTACTTGAAGAGCATGGTGAAGAGATAGCGAAGATCGCCGCGAAATTCGCATCGCATGCAGGAAGGAAGACCATAAAGGCTGAAGACGTGAAATTAGCGATGAAACACAAGTAGAGATTAAAGATGATAGGTAAAAAACTAGTAATAGGAATAACCGGAACACTTCTTTCAGGGAAAGACACTGTTTCAAGGATATTGAAAGAGAAAGGCTTCCAAGTGATCGTCTTATCAGACATCGTGCGTGATGAGCTCAGGTCAAAAGGGATGGAAATAAACCGTAAGACGATGCAGGATATGGGTAATGATTTGAGGAGAGAGCATGGCGGCCATGTACTCGCTGAGCGCGCATTGCAGAAATTCCAATCATATTCTGCTCCACTGGTCATAAACGGCATAAGGAATCTGGACGAGATAAAATATTTGCGTGAGAATTCTGAATTCAAACTGATAGGTGTAGACGCGCCTCTAGAGACAAGATGGGCACGCTTGCAGGCAAGAAATAGGGATGCAGAATTATTGAATCATGATAAGTTCGTAATTGATGATGCACGAGACAGGGGATTCAACGAGCCATTGAATGGCCAACAAGTAGGCATGTGTCTCGTACATGCAGACTTCTTGATAAACAACGATGAAGAATTCACAGGACCGATAGAGAATTCTAAAATATACAAGGACGTGAATGAAGTTTATAGGAAGATAAAGAGATAAAAAATCATGCGGGGACAGAAATGTTATATGTTTCGGGCTTTGATAGACTAGGGAAAAACGATTCTTCAAAAGCAGGCGGCAAAGGTGCGTCTTTGGGTGAGATGACGCGTGCAGGGTTCCCTATCCCTCCAGGATATGTCATCCTTTCTGATGCATTCGAAAGATTCTTGCAATTTAACAATATAGAGTCAGATATAGAAGCTATCCTGAAGAAAACAAATCATGAGAATGTGGAGATGATAGAGCGCGCATCCGAAGAGATACAGGCGATAATATTGCGTTCGAGAATACCGCCAGAGATTCAGAAGAGCATAATGACTGATTTCAAAAAGCTGAAATGCAAGTATGTCGCTGTAAGGAGCTCCGCAACAGCAGAGGACAGTTCTGCGGCAGCATGGGCGGGACAACTGGAATCGTACTTAAACACCACAAAGGAAAATCTGGCTGAGAATGTCAAGAAATGTTGGGCATCATTATTCACGCCGAGGGCGATATTCTATAGGTTTGAGAAGGGATTGCACAATACGCACATCTCTGTCGCAGTCGTCGTCCAACGGATGATACAATCAGAAGTGTCCGGGATAGCATTCTCAGTGCATCCTATTACGCAAGACAAGAACAGCATACTTATAGAATCTGGATGGGGGCTCGGAGAAGCCGTGGTGTCAGGTCAGATAACCCCGGACAATTACGTGATAACAAAAAACTACGACATAATCGAGAAGAATATCAATGAACAATCGAAGAAACTTGTCAAGTCATTGCATGGGAACAAATGGGTGTCATGCACTGAGCGCGGCCAGAAGATTACAGATTCACAGATAAAATCGCTCGCGAGGATAATCATAGGCATAGAAATGCATTATGGCTTCGCTTGTGATATAGAGTGGGCTTTAGAGAAAGGAAAATTCTACATAGTGCAGTCTAGGCCGATAACGACATTGGGCGGAGACAAGGATTTAATCTCCGGTCAGAAAGAAATGTCTCCATCATCAGACTCCAAGTTAAGCGATGGAAAAGATGTTGTCGATAAATTCCTTGACATTATGGGAGATGACAAAATCCTGAATTTCGAGGCAGACTTCATAAACCTTATTGTGACTCAGGACTGGATGTATTATTATGATAAAAATTTTGGTGAGGGGAATATATATCCACACATGGTTATAAAAATTGGAAATCACATAAACGCATACCTGAGCGATACGAAATATCATGATATATCAAGACAAGCGGTCCTTGACAGCATGAGGGATCCGCGATTCCTAAAGGAATCTAAGAGGAGGTATGATGCGTCGAAAAAAGAGATTGATGCATTATATTGGTCATATTGGGATGGCGGTAACAAGAATCTTCTCAACATGCTACGGAAAGCGACAGACCTTATAAGGGAAATTGTAAAGATAACATTAAGGACAGAGAATCTAGACAAAAAAGCTTACGATATGGCGTGCAAAGAGCTAAAAGTAAAAGCGCCAGATAAAGTTTGGGATGTGGCGACCCTGGTGGATTTCATGTCGTTTGATACTCAGGTAATATCTCAAGCGAGATCAAATACTAAAGGCGGCAAGGGCATGCAGTATCTTTTCTCTAATTATGTTTATATGCCGACACAGAAGGAGACTGATGAAAAACTGAAGAAAATCAGGAAATTAGATGATAATGTGTTGAGAAAAATAGCGGAGAATAAGAAAACAATCGCAACAGCAAGACTGGACGCTGAACAGAGAAAACTATTCGACTATGTGCATTGGGCATTGCGGACGAGAGATGATAGGAAACTCTATCTCAATAAGCTTCAGGTGCTTGTATATTATATAACATCAGATCTTTTCGATTCATGGAATATTGACAAGGAGTATGTGGATGTGGCAATGTTCTTTGAAGTACTAAAGGGAAAGGACTTCATCACATCATTGTTGCCTGTTCTTAAAAAAAGAAAGAAAGGAATGACTCTTATTTATTATGGTAATGGCGTATATGAACAATCCTTCACAAGTCAGGAAGAAGATAAACACAGAATGGACGGAGTCTTGAAGGAAATGCATGGCAGAGAAGAAATAAAAGGAGAAACTGGCTGCAAAGGGATTACGTGCGGTATCGTAAAGATAGTAAACTCACATAATGAATTTAATAAATTCAATGAAGGAGAGATTCTTGTGACAACTATGACCTGGCCGGAATACGTCCCGTTGATGAAGAAAGCGGCAGCGATCGTGACAGACCAAGGAGGAGTGACTTCGCACGCGGCCATAGTATCGAGAGAGCTCAACAAGCCATGTATTATCGGGACAAAGAATGCTACAAAAGTGCTAAAGGATGGTGATTTGATAGAGGTTGACGCGACAAGAGGGATTGCAAAAAAGATCGATAGTCGACTTTCAGAGAATATGGGCCCGTCAAGGTTTGAAGATGCTAAAAGACTCGTCAGATCTGTGAAGCAATGGTTCAACCAAGGGGGCGCAGGGGTGCCAAGACTGGTTTATATGGGCGGAGCCATAATGAAGCTTCAGGACCAGATTACGGGAGGTTTAGGTCTTCATGCATGCGCGATGTCATACAGCCATGAAGGCGACCGAACATGGTGGTGCATGGACCATGATGATGGAATAAGAATAGCCGGATTGCTCGCAAAGGATAAACAGAAACTCAGAGCCATATATGGAGGGAGCCTTGATGCTGAGAAGAATTTCTATAATTATATTAAGACTATGGGTCCGGTAGAAAAAATAAAAGATATTGCTGTTTGTCACAACAGATTGTATGGTTTGTATGAATGGTTTTTCGGTCATGATATGCTTCTCGACCTTTTTGTTATGTGGAGCGATCAAGAAGCGAGGATTATCAAAAATAAATATCCGAATCTTAAGGAAGATATCCAGAAACTTGTCAGCCCAAGAAAACTCACCTATGGTCAGAGGGAGGAGCTCGATCTCTTGAAAATAGGACAGGCATTGAGAAAAAACAAGATTAAAAACTTATCGGATCTCAAGAGAAACCCTGCCTTATATTCAATGATGGAACGGCATAAGCGGGAATTTGATTGGATGGAATTCAACTACAAGACAACTGTGCCCATAAGTATCGAGCAGTATCTTTCGAGATGTTTTGAGATGCTCAAGACTAAAGATGATGCAGCAATCAAGAAAAAAATATCTGAGATAGAATCGTATGAGCGCGAGCATGCAAGACTGGTCAAGAAGATATGCGAACAAAACAAGATGTCTGCGCAGGACAAAGATATTTTGGACACGATCACTTTCACATGTTCATGGCAGGATGATAGGAAAAGGACGGCACTCATCGGCGCATACTATATGAATGAGTTGACAAGGGTCGCAGCAGAAAGATATGATGTAGATTTTCTATCATTGCAATTCCTCTATCCATCTGAATTTGAAAATATTGTTGCGAAACTACAGGATGGTGAGAAAGTCTCTGTGCCTGCGGTGCAGGACAGTTTTTGTGTGTGGTATCCTAACGGTACATGGGCAAAATTCTATGGGGAAGAAATGCATGAGTTGAGGGGCATCGTCTTCAAGATACCTGATTTTAAAGGAGTCGATGAGATAAGCGGGACATGTGCATCACAGGGAAAAGTCAAAGGAAATGTCAGGATAGTGCATAATGTGAGGTCGAGTAATTTCGAGAAAGGAGAAATACTTGTGACATCTATGACTCGCCCAGAGTTTGTGCCTTTGATGAAAAAGGCTTCAGCGATAATCACGGATGAAGGCGGCATAACTTCTCATGCAGCAATAGTCTCCAGAGAATTGAAAATTCCGTGTATTGTCGGTACGAAATGGGCGACAGAGTTCTTTAAGGATGGAGATTCGGTAGAGGTTGACGCGATTAAAGGAATTGTCAGGAAGATAAGCTCTGATATGCGTCCTGATAATAGGCAACCGCCCTCTATAGACGATGATAAAAAAAGCATTATGCAAAAAATGATAACTAAGATAAACAGCACTAATTGGTACAGGCAGGGTGGAGAGATAGTGCCCTTCTTTTTATTCATACCATATCGTTCTGGAAATATAGAATGGGGTGATGGGACGATATTCGTAGTACAAGATGGGATGGACAATAAGGGATACTTCGACTCGAATATTGAAAAGATCAAAGCACAAGAAGCACTAGATGCATACTTTAAAGATAAAGATCTCATAAAAAAACGCATCATAGAATGGAAGAAACGTGTAGAAGTGCAGAAGAAACTATTCGATAAGATACTGGATGCAAACCCCTCAGCAGATATAAGACCAGAAATATCCGAGTTCATCGAAGCAAACAAGAATGCATGGGTAATAACTATAATGATTGAAAACTTTGATCCGTGGGGAGAATATTTTATGAACAAATATGCTGGCAGATTATCGAATGATGAATTAGCGATACTTACCGGCCCAAAAAAATTGTCCTATCTACAGGAAGAATTAATAGATTGGCATAATATATTGAAGCGCAAGAATATTGGGGGAATAAGAGGACATCTAGAAAAATATTATTGGTATCAGACATCATGGCAACATGCAAAAATGCTTGATGAAAAATATTTCAAAAGCAAATATGCTAAAGATATTAAACACGTAGCGGAGATAAGGCAAGAAGTGAATAATACGCTAAAACACTTCAAACAGATGCAAAAATCACGTGAAGAAATGCTCAGGAAAAAAAATATCAATAAAGAATCCCGGATGGTATTTGAATTCTTCTCAGAATTGAACGATTGGAGAGATGAGCGAAAGAAATTATTGACATGCAGGATGAATTATTTATTAAGCATGCTGCTGGATAAGATAGTAAAAATCAACGGCATAAGCCGGGAATTAGCAGACCAGATATATCTCCCAGATTTGAGTTCATTAAAATTAACACAAAAACAGATAGACTTATTGGAAATGAAGACAAAAACACCCTATGTAATGTGGGTGAGTGATAAGGGACGTGAAGAATGGTTATTCGGGGATGATGCGATTAAGATAAAATCAGAATTAGAGAATGCGATAACTAAAGATACTCGTTCTGCATCGGGAAGATCCGCATATCCTGGAAAAATAACTGGCCAAGTGAGGATAGTCAATAGTCTGAAAGAAGCAAATGACATACTTCAAGGAGAGATACTTGTTTCAGTAATGACGCGGCCAGAATTAGTGCCGGCAATGAAGAAAGCCGCAGCAATAATAACGGACGAAGGCGGGATTACTTGCCACGCAGCAATAATATCGAGAGAACTAAAAATCCCGTGCATAGTAGGAACACAAGTGGCCACACACATACTAAAAACAGGCGATCTAGTCGAAGTTGACGCGACAAGAGGAGTAGTTAATAGGATCATGTCGGACAATAAAAAAAATGCTGAGAATGGTGTTGTTAGTGTTAGCAAATATTTCGAAAAATTTCTCAGTAAGATTCCTAGGCAGAACATAACGAGACAGGAAGGCTCTTTTTCTTCATTGATATTCACCTCATTTTTTGAGGCGTGTTTTGCTCCTCTGGTATATACTTATTTCCCTTTTGACTTCGGCTCATTCATATTTTTCTCAAAAGGAGATGCAGGCATAATATTCTACGACCAGAAAAAATATTTTGAGTGCACAAGGTTCGGGTATGATCTCTTTAAGAGAGAGAGAAAATTCTCTCATTATGAAAATTATAAGGCTCTCTCAAAAAAAATAAATGCGCTCTATAAGAGAGGTCATCCTAAAGTCCTCAAGAAGATGAGTGATGAAGGGCTCCTGGCTGCTGCCAAGGATATTATTGCACACATAAACCAGTTGCTGCTATGCACGTTATTCAGCGAAGCACTAGACCATGAAGTCTTGAAAGAATTGTATGATGCTGAGAAAGGGACCGACTATGATACATTCTCACAGATTGCCTCACTCAATACCACAGAATCTTTCGAGACTAGGAGGATAAAGATTCTCGCACATCTAAAGAGCGGGTATGATCCTTATGACTACCAGTGGATGCTTCTAGACTATCATGATGCGGGAAGACTTGAGGATGTTGCTAAAGCGGTCAAGAAGGACAAGAGAGATATCGAGCGTGTCAAGGAACTCAAGAAGGAGATAACAATCAACAAGAAGAAAGTACTAGCATACAGGAAGACACTGAATCCTGTCCATAGGAAACTCTTGGATTTTTCCCAATTGTGCATATATCTCAGGGATGCACGAAAAGTTTCATTGCAGAAATCTATGACGATGTTTGCAAATATCATAAGACATTTCCTTGCTAGAAAAGGCATCGATGAAAGTCTTGCTGTGTACGTGATATCTTGTTATGACCTGAACAATGGTATCCTTAACAGGCCGGACTTGAGGGAGATACTTGAAACGCGTTCAAAAGGTGTTTTTCTCTACCAGGAATCCGGAGCAATAACTATACTAAATTATGATTATAATAACTTACTATCATTGTCCTCGATGCTCACAGATACTGAGAATAAATCGGAGATCAAGGGAGCGACAGGATGTCCCGGCACTGCCCGAGGCAAGGTCAGGGTAATACTCTCCAAATCAGATTTCGCAAAATTTTTGGATGGAGACATATTAGTCACTTCAATGACTCGCCCAGAATTTGTTCCGTTGATGAAGAAAGCCATTGCGGTAATAACAGATGAGGGAGGAGTCACGTGTCATGCAGCGATAGTATCGAGAGAGCTTAAAATACCTTGTGTGATAGGTACAAGGAATGCAACAAGATGGCTTAAGAATGGTGATGAGGTAGAAGTGGACGCGACAAATGGAATTGTCCGCATAATCAAGAACGATGTCGTACCAAAAAAAATCAAGAGAGGAGATAAGTCGTGATATCGTATCGTTCGCGATTTGTAAGACATGACCCTTTCAGTATGGAGGAAGTAAAATGATTGACTTGCCAGAAAAATATCTTGGTGTTTGGGAAAAGGCCGCACCATTGCTCAAGAAAGGAAGACCTGATGATTTACAACATTCTATAGAGGTCGCCACTTTAGTCTTAAATTATGATGGAGAGATGGATATTGATAAGGATGTGCTTGTACCCGTCGCCATAATGCATGACATCGGCCATTCTGCAATACTCCCAGAGGATTTTAGGTTCATAACAGGTCTTGATAAGCTGTCTAACGGGAAACTTGTTCATATGCTTGCAGGAGCAAAGATTGCCAGGGACATACTTGAGTCATCGGGCTATGATCCGGAGAAGTCCAAGGAGATAATAGACATAATACGTGTCCATGATGCGGACCAGCTTAAAGGCATAGACTTAAACAAATTCTATGATACTGAGAATAAGAGAGTTTTTCATGACCTTGACTCGCTCGATAGATATACGATGCAGAGGTTTAATGAATTCATGAAGATAAAGCCTGACAAAGAGAAGTTGCTAGAAACTCTTCGCGGATTCCTTGACAATTTCTTCTATCCTCAATTCCGCAAGATTGCAGAGGAAAGGATGAAGATTCTGGAATCATAAGACTTATATATGCATATTTATTGATTATATGAGATAAAGTAAAATCAAGTTTTATCAAGGTGGTGCAAATGTTTGATGTTAAATCGGAATTCCAGATGCTCGATGTTGTGATAAGAAAGCCTTGGCCTGATGAATCATCTGGCCGCTCTATAGCACAGCAGGCGGAATATGTGAAGAAGATTTCTGCTCAGATATCTGAGGCCATCATCAATTATGTCCAGCGTGACTCTCTCTTCGTCAATCACATAAAAAAGGATATATTGCAAAATATTGTTAAAGAATTTACCCATCTGATAAGCACTGCAGATTATTACAAGAATCATGAAAAAGTCGAGCAGCACGTGTTAATAGAAATAATGAACAAAATCAGTGATATGTTCGACAATTATTCTAGATTAGGGGCATTCTATCTATTCAGGCACGCCATCAAGGCAAAGAGGATGAGTGAGCGGTTCGGGGAATATGCGGGCATAAGCTCCGATTCCATAAAGAACCAGGTTTATCCCTTGATAAAGAGGATGATGGATGAAGTGTTGATAAGCCCTAAAAGAGTGAGGATAGTTTTTATACATACAGAGCTTCCACGGACGCAAATATTGGCCGAGCTCATCACACACGGCGTCCAGGGCATAAACAATCTTTATCCTGGAAAAGTAGAGATAATAAATAAGGGGGTCGATAAGAGGCTGAGCCTGAGCCTTTGGTCGCCCGATGCATTCAATGAGTGGGAAGATCCTAATACTGCCCACGGGTTGAGCGAGCATGACATATTGATAAAATGGCTCAATGGCAAGTGGACAGAGGCCAAACATCAACCCGATCCAAATGCAATAACCCAAGGACTATACAATTTCTTGAACCAGTGGTATAATTACGCGAACAATGGTTCAGATTTTTATACGATAGTAATCGCAGTATCGCATTGCCCGCCAGTAGATATGCTTATTTACAGGATGATGCCAGAGATGAAGGGTCAGCTTGGAAGAACGGTTGCCGAGACAGAATTCTGCAAGGCAGAATGCGGCCAATTCTGTTTTTTAGGGAAATGGGTCGATATGAAATAATACGCTTAGAATGTATCTATCTATTCCTTCCATTCTGCATCAAATAATTCTTTCAATGTCTTGGACTTCTTTGGTCCGATTAAGTCTACATCCTGTAATTCTTTTTCAGAAGCATTGACTATGCTCTTTACTGATTTGAAATGTTTCAATAATGGCCTTGCGCCACCCATTCCGATGTTCGGGAGTGCAGAAATAAAATATTCCTGCTGCTCTTTCAATGACAATGGTTTCGCAAAATGATGCGTTATGTCTGATTTCTCATCAGACTGCTCCTTTTTAGCGATCATCATCAATATCTCTGCAGTCTCTTTATGAGTCCTTGTCTGTATCAATGGGATGCCGTATGATACTGTTATAGTTACGAGCATCCCCCTTATTGCATTAGGATGTATCTTCCTTGCAGAATACATGTCTTCAGTGCCTTCAATTATTATCACCGGCTTCTCGTACTTGTTCAATTCCTTCAATTGTGAAAGCAGCCTGCCATCGATTATTGAATCGACAAAATCCTGCACGGTCTTGTATTCGACGACGACTTTGCTGCTCAACAAGAAATCTCCTATTGAAAGCTTTTCTAACTGCAATGTCACGTCCTTATCTATTATTTCCTTCAAAACATTGGATCCTTTCTCTCGATAATCCGCTATTATCTTAAAAGTTTCAGGGGCTTTTTGCTCATGAATGTTTTTTTCAGAATAATCATGAAGTGTGGTTGTGGATGATTTGCCTAGCTTGTCGGCATTCACATCAGCAAAGCCGTTGAATTTAGAATCATTCTTTATAGTATCGATCGCCCTATACATCCTCTTCTCCTTATTCCGTGCGACATGATAATATACTTCATCCATCGTGTCTTTAGTTATGAGCATTATTATCCTTCCCTTCTCAAGCCTCCCTGTCCTTCCGCTCCTCTGGATCTTCCTTATCGCACTAGGGACAGGCTCATAGAATATCACTAGATCGACTTGAGGTATGTCCAACCCTTCCTCGCCGACAGAGCTTGAGACCAAGACATTGAATTCTGAATTGCTGAATTGGTCAAGCATCTCCTTCTGCTTCTTTTGGGATAGGCCAGTGTCTTTCTTCTTTGCTTGTCCGACGAAAAGTTTTGCCTTGAAACCCATACCGTTGATCATGTTTGTTATTTTAGTCCCGGAATCACGATACTGCGAGAATATTATTATCTTCTTATCGGCATTTTCTGCCATCGAATTATCGAGCTCTTCCCCGATTATGCTCTTCAACTCGATAAGTTTAGGATGCTCAATGCCCGCAGCATGCTCTAATTTTATGTATGCGGACCTGAAATTCACATCCTTGACGACATTCTGTGCAGCCTTAGTCTTTCCAGAGCTGGCTTCATGATGCAGCTTATCCATGTACTGCTTCAAAGGCTCAAGGCCTTGAGTCTCGAGCAATTCAACAGCATGGCTTATCTTTATTATCTCGGCGAGGAGGCTCATGCTTTTCATGACTTCAAAATCCTTTTCTCCATGCGCAATCTTCGCATGCAATGCTGCCTGTGCACCCAGAAGATTCTTCTTAGAGTATGTTACGTTGTCTGTTATGAAACCATAACTCTTCAATTCCCGCATCTTGCTTTTTAATGCCGCATCAAAATATCTCTTTATGTCCTTGAAGATATCTGGAAGTTCGACGAACTTTTTTTCTATATCCACTTCCTGGACATAAGGGGCGACATCCTCATCCTTGCTGTTCCTTACCTCTATCTTTTCAATGAATAGATTGGTCATGACTTCCTGTATCTTCTCATTGTCGGAGCCAGGACTCGCAGTCAACCCGATTATTCGAGGATATAATGCCTTCTTCATGTATTGTTTGGCGATGAAATTATAGCTGTAATCGCCTGTGCTCCTATGACACTCATCAAACCCCAACAATGAAACTTCGCTCAGCGAGATCCTCCCAGACATTATATCGTTCTCCAGACCCTGTGGTGTAGAGAATATTATCTGCGATGCCTTCCATAACTCCTGGCGTTTTTCAGGTGAGACGAAGCCAGTGAATATTGCCATCTTGCCCTTATCGATGTTGAAATGCTTCTCGAATACCGAATAATATTGCTCGATTAGAGGACGTGTAGGTCCTAAAAGAAGGATCTTGCTCTTAGGATACAGATTTAATCTGTAGGCCGCCATCATCAAAAATATTGCAGTCTTACCAATACCAGTCGGAAGGACAACTAATGTATTATGCTTCGTGCACGTATTGAATATCGACTCTTGATATAATCTGGGCTCAAAATCCTTAAGATACATCTTATGCTCCGGCACCCTAACTGGATAATCGCTAAGTGTGATCACTGGTAATACCTCGCTCATTATAAATTTGATTAAGGGTCATTTAAATACGCTATGGGCGGATGTCGAGTGTGGCTAGTGTGGGGAGTGAGAAAATATAAATATTCGATAATTTTTCTTAAATTATGAGTAAACAAGTCGTTATCGGTTACCTGAAAGATAATGTTGTCCCAGGGCCTGTTTTTCCTATATATAAGATGGCTGAGAGATATTATATCAAAAGCAGATATGCTGGAAACATGCGGATTAGCAATAAAATTATCGATCAACTGAAGAAAGAAGGTTCATTTATAGATGAGCCAAGATATATTCTATTGACGGAAGATTTAAATGCATTTGCAATAAATCGTGAGCTTGTGATGACGGGAAGTAGGGAGTATCTAATTAAAAGATTGACAGACATGGGTTCTAGCATGTCAAAAGAGATGAATGAAAAGGTAATAAACTGGATTTTTAATACATACACGAACAGATTTTTGGATAATTCTAAAATAAATTAGGTCGTGATTTTCTCCTTTCTTTATTTCACTCCTTCATCATATTTATAAAGATGTGCTTGTTCACGCACTAGTGTTATGTGTATGATAACAAATATAAATGGAGTATAATATTGAAAATAAGGTGAATGAGATGTATGACTTGATAATCGTCGGCGGAGGGCTGGCAGGGATAACTGCAGCGATATATGCTGCAAGGAAGGAGATGAATTTCATAATCATAAGTCCAGAATTCGGTGGGGAGATAGCGAACACCCCTTATGTCGAGAACTGGCCAGGCGTAAAGAGCATAGGCGGGATGGAGCTGGCACAGAATTATGTCGAGCATATGAAAAGCCTCAATGTGAAGATTGTAGAGGATTTTGTCACAGAAGTGCATAAGGATGGCGAATATTTTTCTATAAAGACATATAATGATACTTTCCAGACAAAAACAGTCATCTGGGCGACAGGATCAAAATATAGGGAATTGAAAGTGCCTGGAGAAGAGCAGTTCAAAGGACGAGGAGTCACGTATTGCTCGACATGCGACGGCCCATTGTTCAAGAACAAAACTGTTGCAGTGGTCGGTGCAGGAAACAACGGATTGACATCAACGATATACATGTCGAATATAGCGAAGAAAGTATACTTGATAAACAAGAATCCTAGATTGAAAGGGGACCCGATACTTGCTGAAAAGATAATCAATGACAGCAATGTAGAGATACTTAATGAATCGCGGGTCAAGGAGATACACGGAGATAAGATAGTCAAGAGGATAACCGTGACTATCAATGGCGAAGAAAAAGAGCTTGATGTGGATGGCGTCATAATAAATGTGGGATACATCCCGATAACAGACCTCATCAAAGACATCGTGACGCTTGATGCGCTAGGATATGTTCCTGTCGGACAAAACAAGATGACTTCGGTCAACGGGTTCTTTGCTGCAGGGGACGTGGTTAACAATCCATCAAAGCAGTTAGTCATATCGGCATCAGACGGGTGCATCGCTACACTTGGAGCATTCGATTATTTAAGCATGAAGAAATGATGGGGGAGGAAAAATGATAAAGATAAACGAGAAAGCGCCAGAATTCACAGAAACAGCATATTTTGAAGGTGACGAAAGGAAGATTTCATTAAAGGATTATAAAGGGAAATGGGTAGTGTTATTCTTTTACCCTGCAGACTTCACATTCGTCTGCCCTACTGAATTAGGGGAATTGGCGAACCATCATGATGATTTCCAAAGGCTGGGCGCAGAAGTCATTTCTGTAAGTACAGACACTTGGTTCGTGCATAAGGCATGGCATGATCATTCTGAAACGATAAATAAGATAAGATTCCCGATGTTAGCAGACCCTACTAAGAGAGTATGCAATGCTTATGGCACATTGATAGACAATGGCATGCCAGATGAGGGATTATCATTGAGGGCGACATTCTTGATAGATCCAGAAGGGGTCATCAAGGCATATGAGTTCCATAATAATGATATCGGAAGAAACGTGCATGAATTGATACGGAAGATCCAGGCGGCAAAATTCGTCGCAGAGCATCATGGACAGGTCTGCCCAATGAATTGGACTCCAGGAGAGAAGACCCTTAAGCCTGGAAAGGATCTGGTCGGGAAGATATGATGCTTCAGTAAGTCCTGAAATCTATTTCCATCCTAGAAATCTTGTCATAAGTCTTTTTCTCTTTATTTATGGGCCACCAATCGTACAATATGTTAGATATAGGTTTCCACATGGCGACCCATCCGCTTATTATCAATCCTTCAACGAGTATATTGGAGAGGAGCGTATCATAATTGTGCGATATCCAGTTGCTCACGAACAGGCAGAATGCAAGGAATGCTATCCCTATCAAGAAGCTTAATTGTCCCTCTTCAATCTTATGCCTCACGTTCTTTTCTGCAAGCTTCTTCCTGTAACTGAAATGATGATGTATGGCATTCCTTATCTCTTGCTCAGGTATCTTCCTCAATTCCTTCTTAGGCAAGTGTATGACTATCTTCTGCTTGACCTTAAGAGGATGCTCCTCTACAGCATCAACGATGTACTCAAATGCATCATCATCCAGGTCTTTTTCCAGGAAAGGGCTCGGGTCGAAAGAATTGAACAGTTGGTTGACTTTCTTGATCTTTATCTCGATCAATTGTATTTTTTCTCTCTCTATGTATTCATATACTGGCTGGAAGTCCACCTCTTTCATAAATCTATAAAGAAATGATTAATATAAAAAACTTACTAATATTTCCTTTCACAATATGCCTGTGCCAACAACAGCCCCATATACCTGTTATTCCCTTCAGTATATGTCTTGATATAATATATGCTCTTGTCTGTCTCTACAACGACTTCTTTTGTAGTATCAAGATTATTTATGTATCCTCTCACATCATTAAGGCTCGTTATCTCTTCATCATCGATCTTGAGCAGCCTCTCATCAAAGGATATGCCTAGGCTTTGCGTATTGGCCGTATACTTATTGTTGTCTACGCCCACTATTGAGACGCCGCACGGGATATACAAAGAATTGTAGACCACTATTATGAAAAGCCAGAAATAGAGCATCACGAAAACGGGGTTAAACAACAGGGTCAATACCCCTCTCTTGACGTTCTTCTTGAACCTTTTTATCATGAAATAAGTGGATGCCAGGGCGCAGAAAGGATACATCAAGAAAATGAGTAAAATCGCCATACCGATGAAGCTTCTTATCCCTATATCATTGCTGAATCCTTCTCTTAATATTATGTACGTCCCTAATGAGAACACTAATGCGACCATTATTGTCATCCAGAAATTGACCCAGTTTAGCTTGAACAACTTGCTGTTTGTTGTTCTCTTGTGATAGCTTCTTATGCCATAGACGAAACCTAAGATGAGGAATAATACGATTATCCCTCCCACATTGTATTTTGATATCAATAGATCTTTTTTGAGCAGCATATATATGAGTTTTATTATAGCAAAGACCATCACTCCAATGACTAGGAAAACATCTGCACCTATCAGTCCAGCAGCAAGCCTTTTGAAAAATCGCTTCATCAAATCACCCTTAAGCATTGATATACCTACTTATTTATAAATTTTTGCGTAGTGACAGCGTTTTTCTATGCTAGAATGGGGACTATTCCATATCAATAATGGGAATTTTTATATATTCACGATATAGAACGGATATCATGAACTATAAGCAATGGCTAGTGACCATAACTCTGGTCGGAACTTTATTCTCAGGATATCTTACATTCACGAAACTATTAGGGGGATACTGTCCTATAAACGAGGGTTGTCCTTCATTATGGGGGTATCCTGTCTGTGTGTATGGATTCATACTGTTCTTTGTGCTTTTCCTGTCATCATTGGCATTCTATTACAAAGATGATTTATTCAATAACTTAGTCATTGCAAAGACATCATTTATTGGAGTATTATTTTCATTGTATTATTCTTTAGTAGAATTATTCTTCACAGCACGTGTTGGACCCGCGAATTATTCATTAGGCCTCCCAACATGCCTGTATGGATTATTCATGTTCGCAGCAACATTCATAATAATAATGCGGCACAAGAAATTGAATCCTGCACATGTTATTAGGGAAGTGTTGAAATAGATATTTTTATTTTCTATATAACTTCCATTTTCCCTCAGAAACTACTGAAACTTTTCCATTATTTACAACAACTGCGGATTGATTATCTAAAGCATACATATCTCCTTCTACTTTACTCATAAGGTTTTTTAAGTATTTGTCTTGTAGTTTGGGAAATTTCTTTGAATTAAAATGAGATCTTATATTAAAATTCACATACCCTAATCCTTTTGGGGGTTTTGATATGTTTCCGAATAAAAATTCCGAAGAAGAATATAATTTATTACTTACGACCATGCTGCCTGCACTTATGCCGACATATACTCTGTTTTTTAATAATTTTGGGAGTTCGTCCTTTAGTCCTGAAGAAATTATTTTTTCCATCAAATAGGGAGAACTACCGCCGCCCATAACATCACGTTTGCTTTCCTTAATCTAGGCAACCATATTTTTTTGTCTATGGCAGAAATATCGGCTATATATACGGAACCAAGTTTTTGGCATTCAACATAATTTTCAATAAGCCATTTTTTATCGCCTTCAGTAATATTTGAGGCTGTAGGGATAAACACTATCCTTATATCTTCCTTAACCCATTTTTTCAATGTGTTTGTTATAGATTTATTACAGATTCCGTTGGAAGTCAATAATAATCTCATAGTTTTCCTCTAATAGCTCTTCCCGAAATAGAACCATTTGTCTGCTGGAGCGCCGCATGAGAAACATTTGGTGTTTCCGTCCTGCTCCTGATCCAATGGGGCATTCAATGTCTTCGCACCAGTCATCGCCTTGATGTTCTCCTCACATTCAGGATTGTTGCAGAAAGGCGAATAGACGATTTTCTTCTCATCGACATGCTTCTTGAAGGTCTCCAAATCATCTGTCGTGACTATGGAATCATTCATAATCTGCAATGACTTATTGTAAAGGCTTGACTGTATCTCATCGAGCAGCTCCTTCACTTTTGATGCTATTTCAGAAATTTTTACTGTAATCTTCTCTCCAGTGTCCCTTCTTGCTATTATCGCTTGGTCTTTCTCTAAATCTTTCGGCCCCAATTCGACGCGTAAAGGTATTCCCTTGAGTTCCCAATGATTGAACTTATATCCTGGTTTATAGTCCCTATCATCAATGATGACTCCGAGATTATATTTATGATATTCTGCCTTTGACAATTCATCCTTTATCTCTGAACATTTTTTCAGGACTTTTTCCATCGAATCATCAAATAATATCGGAACAATTGCAATATGGTTTATCGCAACTCTTGGCGGGACTATGACTCCCTTGTCATCCCCATGTATTCCTAGCATTATCCCGAGGTTCCTTGTCGATATCGCCCACGTGTTCTGGTATGCGAATTCCTGCTCGCCATTCTTGTTCAAGAATTTAATATCGTATGCTTTAGAGAATATCTGTCCATCATGATGGAAGTCCGGTCCTTGGATTGCTTTGCCGTTAGGCAATACCGATTCGAGGGATATTGTGTATTCTGCGCCCGCGAATGTCTCCTTCTTGGATTTTTTTCCCGCAAAGAATGCAGTAGCGAGATATTCTTTCAACACGTCCTCCCAAATGCCGACAATCTCATACCCTTCAGCGACAGATTCCTCTTTCGTAGAGAACACTGTGTGCCCTTCGACCCATAAGAACTCTCTTCCTCTCAAGAAAGGGACTGGGTGCTTGAACTCCCATCTGACGACATTGTTCCATTGCGCAAGCCTCAACGGGAGATCTCTCCAAGATCGTATCCATCTACTGTAAGAATCATACATTATCGTTTCAGATGTAGGCCTTATCGCTAATTTTTCATCCAATTCAGTATCTCCTGCATGCGTCACCCATGCGACTTCTGGAGAAAAACCTTCAAGATGAGTCGCCTCTTTCATAAGCAGCCTTTCAGGGATGAATAGCGGGAAATAGCAGTTCTTCACTCCTGATCTCTTCAATTTTTCATCGACAATCCTTGTTATTTTTTCCCAAATAAGATATGATTCGGGCCTATACACTATGCAACCGGAAACGGCACTGTAATCGGCCAACTCCGATTTTATTATCGCCTGAGTGAACCACTCGCTGAAGTCATCTGATTTCTTTACAGTGATGCCTATCTCTTTCACCTGATTGTCTTTCCGCTCGATGTTTTCTTTATTCACACTGATGTTATCTCCTGAATATTTATAAGTTTTATTATGTCAAGTATCTTTAAATATACTTAATCCTTCACTAAATTTATAAATTATCACTCATAAACGGGTTTATACTCAAAAGAGTATGTTCGGGGGTAATTAATATGGGATTATGGGGAACATTAGTCTGGATCGTTTGGCTCCTTTGTGCAGTATGGGTGATATATGACGTGTTCACTCATCAGAAGAAGATGAAGAACGAATATAAGATAATCTGGACGATAGCGGCCATAATATTCGGGCTGTTCACAGCAATAGCATACTATTTTATAATACAAAAAAAATAATGAGGGTGAAAAAATGAGAACAATACTTTTGATGATATTATTCGTAGCATTATTGGTTACAGCATGTACGACAACGCCTAATACGGTGCCAGTGGCAGATAATCAGCCACCGGTTGTTGAGGAGAACCAGCAGCCAGAGCTTCCGCCTATAGTCATAACGCGTGAAGACAGGATAAAGAAAGCGGCACTGTTGGCCGGATATAACGGGGACGCTCTTGCAGGAGAGACCACTTTCTATCTTCAATTCACGAAGGCAGATTATGACAAGGCAATTGCTGATGACAAATTGATATTCTTGAATTTCTATTCAGAATCATGCGCGTATTGTCAGGATGACAACAGGGCAGCGCTCGATGCGTTCGATACGATGAGATATGATGATGTCGTAGGATTCAGGGTATTGTTCAATGATCCTGCATTGACTCTTGATGATAAGGATATCGCATTGAAATATGGCGTCGAGAACCTGAACACCAAAGTCATAGTCAAGGGCGGCAAGAGAGTGTTCAAAGCGACTGATTCCTGGTCAAAACAGACATTTATAGACGAGATAAACCGAAACAGGGGATAATTTTTTTTATCCTTTTATTTTACATGAATTGATATGCTGAAGATACGCTTGGTACAATCACAGGTTTTTGCGGCTTGAAATCATATTTCTTTGCGTATTCTGCAAAATCCATTTCAGTCTTATTGATATACACTCTAAGGACCTTTCCAGCATGTCCTCCGATGAAGAACTGTCCATCCGCATCACACGATGCGATTATTTCCTCTGGAGTCGTCGTCTTTACGGCATTGTATTGCTTTTCAGAATATTCTTTATCTTTCTTCAATACGCTTAGCTTTGTAGGGCCCCATTTTGATCCTTGGACCAATAAATCGTTTATGTGTGTGTTTTTCATGATGTGATGAGGAATGGCCGCTTTAAATATTTTATTAAATTTTGTCATTCTTGAATAGAAAATTTAATAAACTGCCTTATTTTCAGAAGGCATTATGCTCAAGAAACTTGGATTGACGGCATTGGCGCTGCTAGCATTGAAAGGAGGATACGCGCAAAGTATTACTCCTTCTGAGAAAAAGCTTCCGGTCATCCCTGTTTTTGAAGTCAAGTATGACCCTTCAATGTCTGTCGTAGGCGCCAACGGAGAAGTTAGCTGGAAAAGCAGGCATTACAAAAAAGAGAGCGATTATATAGGTGAAATCAGGGGATATGCAAATATTGATGTGGGTTTTTGGCCTTTCAGAACAAAAGTCTATGTGGGATTCATAACGAGAATAAATTATAATAAGAACACCATAGAGACTATAACTTATAATAACGGCGCAAAAGACAGCGTCATTGAAAATGGCCAGAAGATAGAAAAGGACAAGGTATTGACCGATTATGAGAAGAGGATTGCAAGACGAGAATCCATAGATACGCTCCTTGCGAACGACGTTTCGGCCGAATTCTCAAACTACATTTCAGGAAAACTTGTGGATATGGAAACTCATAAAGTGGCGGATTCTGATTCTTACGGCCTTCAGGAAAGCTATTTCTTTGCGACGACAAAGACTGATGGGAAGAGGCACGGCGTAAACGACACTTTCAAAGTCCACCTGAAGGGGAAAGAATACTCCATCCCTGTAAGAGATTCTGCGGATGTCGACGGGAAATTCCTTTATGTGGATCTTCAAGTCGATGATCCGAAAACTCCTGGAAAGAAGATGAATGTCCTTGAACAGATAAACTGGCTCAAGATATACTATGATAATGCGACAGTCCCGAAAAGGGTCGTTGCAGAAGTGAATATAGGAATTCTCGGTATAACAAAAGAAATAGAGCTGAATCTTAAACCATAATCATTATAAATTACTTCCATCTACAATTATCATGAATCCATGGCATGATGTTCATTACGGGAAGGATGCGCCTGAAGAGGTGCATGCGATAATCGAAGTGCCAAAGAATTCTACATTGAAATATGAGTTAGATAAAGAGACAGGATTGATAAAATTAGACAGGGTGCTTTATTCTGCAGTGCATTACCCCGGAGATTACGGATTCATCCCTAGGACATATTGGGACGATAATGATCCGCTGGATATATTGGTCATATCAAATTATCCAGTATATCCTTTGACAATAGTGCGTGCAAGGCCTATAGGAGTATTGCACATGACCGATGATAATGAGGCAGATGACAAGATAATAGCAGTGCATGCAGGCGACCCTCGCTTTTCAGAATACATGGACATATCAGATGTCCCAGAACACCTGATGGCAGAGATAAGGCATTTCTTCGAGACATACAAGCAATTGCAGAGCAAGAAAGTGCGCGTCCTAGACATACAGAACAGCGTCATCGCAAGAAAACTCGTCCTTCAAGGAATAGAGAAGTACAAGAAGAAGTTCGGAAAGAAGAAAAAATGACTAAATTTGAAATTTTTAGTTTTAAAAATATCACAACAATAGAAAAAATTTTAATTTTTTCTTGGATATTCATATTTATTGTGGCGTCTATTCTACATTTTTTATATAAAATATTTTATGTAAATAATGTCTCATTCCAGATGAATATGATTATTAGTATATTGACTTTAATATTTTGTCTAGCATCATTAATATTTATGAAAAAAGTCGAGGACGAATACCATAATAAACATCCAAAACTAAAGAGCTCATTTAATACAATGATACCTCTCTTGTGCATAACTGCCGTATTTTCAGGGATAGGTATATTTATCCACTCACAATTCATGTCAGAAAGAGGCGCGTCATATGCTATTTTTTTATTATCCACGATATTTCTAATAAGGTCCTCGTTTGCATATAAGACCATAATTCATAACCTTTAAAAAAGATTTATTGGTCTTTCAATGGGTGATTTCATGAAATGGATATTTGGTTTAATTATTATATCGACACTTTTGCTTACTGCTTGCTCTAAAAATAGTGGTCCTGGAGAGTATGATGCTCTCGCAACATGCATGACCGCAAACGGAGCAACAATGTACGGTACAGAATGGTGTCCGCACTGCAAGAACCAGAAGGAGATGTTCGGGAATTCATTCTCGTTGATAGATTATGTAGATTGTGACAAGTTTAAGAATGAATGCATAGGCGCAGGAGTAGAAGGATACCCTACATGGAAGATAAACGGCACAAACTATGCAGGCACACAGAACATATATTTGCTTGCAGAGAAGAGCGGATGCTTGGAAGCGTTGACGGTTGGGAACGTTTGAACGTAATATGCTCAGAAAGATGAAAACGTGATTTGTTATCACTCTAGAATTTAGAAAACATTAAACTATTTAAACGCACTTCTTTTCCCGTCAATATGCAATATGCTCTTGAATTTCATGAACGTCGCAAATTACGTCTTGAGGACAGGACTGAACTTGAGCATAAGATAGATTCTATAAAATCAGAAATAACCAATAGATATTTCAATAATGATATAGTCGGCGTGACTGAACATGTTCTGGATCATGAGAGAGTTTTCTATGAATATTTGGGGAAGCTGTACACTCCAAAGGCAGTCATCCTTAACATGAACAAGCACCGCCTTGGATTTACTGACGGGTACATGAAAGAAGATTTTGCACATGAATTCTCAAGCATAAACCATATGTTGACTTATAATAGGAGAAGAGGATATGTTGAGAGAGTGTTCGGTTTCGAAGACGAGATAATGGATGCAAAACATCCTAAAAGAGTCATGAAATTATGGGATGCAAGCAAGCAGAAGCTTGAGAGAATGTACGGATTCACATTCAATGACCGGATGGACCTTATGGTCATGAATCACTTATTCGACGCAGAGAAAGATGTTTTTCATTCATTCCAGGGATTGCGCGAGGCATATGATGAATATATAAAATTCAGGGATGTCGATAAAGGATTCATAGAAGAATACGGAAAGAAAGTTCATGATGACATCCTTGATTTCATTATCAGCAAGAACTTAAGACAGAAGAGTGCGACAGCGGCGATATTCCTGTTGGACATGCTGCAAAGGATAGAGGACACTGAATCTATACCGATAGAAAAGGATGATGAAGGGAAATACGAATGGAAATTTTCATGGACGGAAGTAGACAAGAATATCAGGAACAACATAGCAAAGGCCGCACACCTGAAACCAGATGGATTCATACATTACGGGAATGGTTGTATAGAAGAGAATATTGCATTGATGCTCAAGCTGCATGAAGGGCTCGTGACATTCCATGATGCAGGCGCGATATTGCATCGCGGTCTTTTCGAAAAAACAGGCATATTCAAGAAAGGCGACAGGATGATATTCCGATACATGAATGCAGATGACCTGTATGATGCATCTGCAAAATCAAAGCTTGATACGATAATACGCAAACACATGCAGAGGCCTCATGAGTTCGAAGATGCAATGAAAATAAACAGGCACTACGCAGAAGAATTCTTGAGGAGCTGGAAGGCATCTGCTCCGGATTATGAAAAATTGTTCAGTTACAATTATCTCGGCAGGGGAGAGGAGAGGTTCATAAAAGAATTCTATAATCTGAAGTTCGGAGAGATTAAATTCACAGACGAAGAAATTTATAGTGGAAGACTCCCGCTGATACTTCGTGATCTTGTAAAACAAGGGATAATAAGTGCGGATGAGATAGATCCGCCATTAAAGGAGCATTATCCAAGCCCTGATGAGATAATATCCCCTCGCAGCGTAAAATTGCTTGCAGAAAATGCTGCCAGCGCAGCGATATCCACACTCCCATTAAGCAACAAGCAGGCATCAATAAAGACGACAATAGATCCATCAAGACTCTTGACAATGGCAAAAGGAGACCTTGTCAAATTGACTGCACACTCCCTTCAAGAAAACACAGATTATTGGGACCCGAGCGGAACTTATTATCTTTTAGGAAAAGGCAAGCATACAGTGCTAGTGACGACAGAAGAATACTATCCGAACGGCGAGCAAGCAATAGGTACAGTATACAGGTTTGCACTAATTGAGGAAGGATCGCGCGAGAAAGGGGTATTCATACCATTGCCTACAGGAGAGACGCTTCAGATAAAGAAACAGGGAGGCAGGGAAGTATTCAGCGAGCTAGAAAAGAAATTATGGGACAACGACGACAAATCAGTGCCATTATCTACATACACTGCAATCACAGAAATTGAGACGAACGAGTTTGTGAAAAATTATTTCAAGGATTTCATGATGCATGCACTATTGTATAGCTCAGGAGGATATGATGAGGTCAGGGGATTGATGAATCGGCTTGATTCATGGGAAGGATATAAGATGCACGTAATCCTGGGGCCTAGAAACAGGCTTCATCTATCAACATTCGAGATGGGCGGAAGATTCGCATTCCAGCTGTCATACGATCAAGGTCATCATCAATTCGAAGAGATATTCATAGTTTCAGAGACACTTCGTGAATACCTAGAAGATGTAGGCATACCATTCCGTTACGACAACAATCTTGATGAGAGCGGAAGACGCAAAATTCTGCAGAAGATGGAAGCAAGAAAGTATTTCAAGGAAAACTTCTGGAAGATACAGAAAGAATTAGAAGGAGAAAACCTTGGAAGAATACTGCATGCAGCATTCCTCGACAAGAATATCGGAATAAAATATTTCGGGCCATTCAGGGAGCCATGCAAGGACTGTGGAGAGAAATACATTGAGGGTATATTAGATCTTGGGGAATATAGGAGCCTTGGCGCAAGAGAACTGCACGTAATAAGCAAGCACCCATCCACATACAAGGACGAATGGAAATACCTGCAATACATAGGCGAATTCATCGACAAGCATAAGGATCATGAAGTCAAGATAAATATAGTGCCTGGACTGGAGGATGCAATACTCTCATATGCAGAAGTCGATGAGAAACATTCAGAAGCATCTGCAGAATCATTCGACTACTGGTACTCTTCACACGGAGGGATAGATGCCGAGGAAGAAGAGATAGCAGACAATCCTGCGCTGAAGAGATTGGTCAAAGAAGAGAGAAAATTACATAAGACAGAACGTGACCTTGCGAATACCCTTAAAAAGAAAGAAAAAGAACTGGACAAGACATATAAACAGCTGACAGGAAAGGATCCTGCAGGAATAGACTGGCATAAAGAGATGATATTCATAAACATATTAAAATATGCTGCACCATCATTATTGCATGGATTAGACACAGAAACACTATCCAGAATCAAGGACAGGCAATGGAGTCGTAATGCACAACCATGATATGTCAATCAATTGAAGGAATGATGCTGCTTAAGGTTGGCTTAATTTATTCTTTCTCTAAATATGCCATGTTTTCTGTCGAGATGTAATGCAGGGATAATTTCTGCTCTCTAAGGAAATCGACACCTAAAACTGAGGGAAGTTCCAATGCAATCTCCTTCTTCTTTTCAGATTCCTTAGTGGTTTTCAATCCATATAAAGTTGTTTTGAAGGTGAAATATTCTCTCGATTTTCCCTCTTTCAAGACGTGGATGTTTATTTTTGGAAGCCTCGCTTTCTTGAATCTTGATCCGCCGAAATCAATCTCGCCATCATTATGTTCAGGAAGAGATGCCTGCATCTTCAGGACATCCTTGTTGCTGAGGAAAGAGATATTGCTTCCAGTATCTATAACAAATGATACGAGCTCATTCCTGACTCTTGCGCTCCTTGAAGTGGCTACAGCATACAAGAAGAACCTGTCATCTATTATCTTAAGAGAAATCCTTTCCTTCATAAGATGCTTTTCACACTGCTTATGAACTCTATAAATACTTTAGAAGTGTCTATGCCTTTACTAGAGAGTCTTGAAAGCAGGGCCTCCACATCCTTATCAGAATCAATGATTTTCTTTCCAGAGAATGCGACAAACCTGTCATTATACTTATCCTTCAACTCCCCAAAGCTACTGCTAAACCATTCCATATCCCTCTGCCCCGATTCGAGCATTGAAAGAATCACATCAGCCATATCTATGAGAAGATATAATCTTATATAAATTTTACTGATGATAAGTCGGAAAATATTCGGTTCAGAACTTATTATTTGACTTTGTAGAGAGACCGAATTGAGCAAAATATCCCTCGAATTCTGCCACGTCTTTTTCAGAAATAATCTTCTGTTCAAGATCGGTAAAATTCATCTTATTATTTATAATATCATTTATTACCTTAGCATGCGCAATGAACATCAAGCCAGAATGATACTCCTTAATCTTATCCGCGTCATTAATAACTGCGAAAAAGAAATTGCCAAACTCCATACATGCATAAACATGATTATCCTTCCAATAAGGCTGGACATCCCTATCATACTTCTCCTTGAGCCCCTCATAAATTTCCTTACCCATAAAGGACGGGAATGAGAAGATATTAATAAATATTACTTCTCTTCCATCAACCCAAAACCTTTATAAACAGATATTTGTTCCCAGTATTATAAGCGATGCATCCGCGTCGAGGATTGGCTCGTAACGAAGTCAATTGATTAATGGCCTGAAAAGGATTGTCGGAACACGTGTTCTAAGAACAATTCATGGAAAGGCTCTATTCCGCATTTATGCTGCATATAATGCATACCATAATGCAAAACGCGTGAATATATATTACTTAGAGCTATTGCTCTATGCAACATAATGGCAAAATAATCATAGATTATTTGCATAAAAACACCGAGTGTTTTATATGGCAAAAACACATGCACCAAGACATGGAAGTATGCAATTCTGGCCGAGGGTCAGGGCAAAGACGCAGTTAGCTAGAGTTAGATCGTGGACGAAGACTTCTAAAGACACTATATTGGGATTTGTCGGATACAAGGCAGGCATGACTCATATAATGGCCATCGACACGAGAAAGAC
>CAZQDS010000002.1:37066-42049 GCA_964591655.1 uncultured Methanosarcinales archaeon | reverse complement strand
GAATTGAGAAAAATACATCAAAAACTCAAGATTAACCCCGCAGGAGAAGGCGGAGAGTATGAATCATTCATACTGAACGCGCCATATTACAAAAAACGGTTGAAGATAAAAAAATCGACGATATTGAAAGAGAAAACAGGCGGAAAAATGCTGGTGATTGCGGAATTAGGATGAATAACAACAAAAAACAGACACTGATAATCAATGTATGCAAACATGAACTTCATTATTTTGAGTTCGTGAAGCCTATAGTGGATATAGTTGCTAAATCTGGATGCAAATATGAAGTTGTTCATATAAATCAACTCAAAAAGGATCACATCGATTCTTCTGGCAGAATAATCATCTGCGGCACATCATTAAGGGATTTCGAGTATGAAAAGAAAGACTTCACATGGATAAAGTCTTTTGATAAGCCGTTGCTAGGGATATGCGCAGGATTCCAGGTAATATGCGGATCATATGGGCAGAAGACAAAGAAAAGACTAGATATCGGATTAAAAAACGTCTTTTTTGAGAAAAATTTCCTAGGAATGGAAGAAAATGGACAAGTTTACTGCTTGCACAACAAAATCATAACTAAAGACAGCCATTTCGAGAGGGAATTTGAGGTTTGCGGACATTCTGAACACATACAAGCCATAAAAATGCATACTAAACCTATATATGGAACGTTGTTCCATCCTGAAGTAAGGAATAAATCAATAATAGAAAACTTTTTATATATATGAATTCAGGATTGTACTTAATACAGGGTTTGGTGTATGAACAAGAGAATATTGTGCTTACTTTTGATTTTTGTTCTAGCTTTAGCTTTAGCGCATGATGTGGGTGCTGTACAAAAGAAGAAGATGTACAGATCCATAGAAGAAAAGATCAATATTGAGGGGTCTGCAGACGTCATTGTCAGGATAAATGCCGTAGATGCGCCTTCTCAAGGCATGAGGGTTGCAAGAAGCAGCGATAATACTGCCGCGTTCAACGTTTTGGATAATAAGAAAGAGCTAAAGATAATCAATGCATATGCAGGAGAATTGAGCAAGGAAGGATTAAGTGAGTTAAAGGATTTAGAGAAAGATGGCTATAAGATAGAAATATATGAAGATAGGATATTCCATCTAGATGCTACGCGATCAGAACAGCCAACAGAAAATAAAAATGATAAAACGCCTGATCAATCTGTAGAGGGAGGCATAAGCGTCACATTGGATAACAGCGTCCCAAGCATAGAGGCGAACTATTCCTGGAATATTCTTGACATAACTGGAAGGAATATCACTGTAGCAGTCATTGACTCTGGGATAGACTACAATCACACTGATTTAGGAGGATGTTTTGGTACAGGATGCAGGATAAAAGACGGCTTTGACTTCGTAAACAATGACTCTAATCCGACTGATGATTATGGACATGGGACTCATGTTGCAGGGATCATAGGAGCAAATGGGACAGTCATGGGAGTTGCTCCAGGCGTGGAATTCTTGGCAGTGAAAGCATGCGATTCCGCAGGAGATTGTGCATTATCGGACATAATTGAAAGCATCGAATGGGCCACAGATAATGGTGCAGACATAATAAGCATGTCTTTGGGAGGGTCCTATTCTGATGTAGTCCAAGGAAACACAGGAAAAGACAGCACATCATTGGCAGCAGAAGCGGCAATAGCTTCTGGCAAGATAGTTGTCGTCGCTGGTGGCAATCATGGACCAGGAATAAGCACTTTGGCAGTTCCTGGCGCATCAGAAAATGTCATTACAGTAGGGAATATAGATGATCAAGGAACGATTGAGCAGACAGATGATGTTATTGCCGCAAGTTCTGGGAGGGGACCATCAGCATTCGGAAGGCTCGACCCAGACATTGTCGCTCCAGGACAATTGATATACTCTACGTATCCTGGCGATGATTATCAGACAATGAGCGGTACAAGCATGGCGACGCCGCATGTTTCCGGAGTGATCGCATTGATGCTTGAACAGAACAGCTCATTAACACCATCTGTCGTTAAAAGAATAATCATGAATACGGCAGTGAATGTTTCTGGCTTGGTCTTTGAAGTAGGTGCTGGAGAAATAAATGCAAGGACGGCATTGACTAGCGGAATCAACGCCATAGTTGAAGCCACTAATAGTTATGGCCAGCAGGCAACTAATGATAGGTGGGAGTTTGTCAGCCCAATAAATGAGACAGAAACAAAATATGCAAACATAACAGTATACAATAGCAATGATTATGATATAAACTTCACTTTATTGCTCACAGAATTCGAAAATATGGAAAACAGCGACACGTTGAGCAACACACAATTCAGTATCCCGACAAATGTGATCGTCCCAGCAAATGATGCATATGTAGTTCAAGCCAATTTCACTTTAAGCGATTTCAGCTCATTATACGCGACAACATATGGTGGCAAGTTGATGCTTCTAGGGAATGATTCAAATAATTTAAGCATCCCTATAGTCGTGACTGTCCCTATAAAGAATTATGCAAATCTTATAAGGACATTGACATATAGCGGGGCGTCATCTGGTGATGTGCTTTACTACGCATATTACAACACAAGAGCGGGCGATGAAGAGATAAAGATAAGCTGGAACAACGATTCCACAGACTTGGATCTTTACGTCTATAACTCTACTGCGGATCTTGATAATTACGGCGGATATTCCGACACGAACAATGAATCTGTGACAACAAACCGTTCTGACACGATAAAATGGTTCAGGATACACGGATATACGTTCAGCCCTTCGCCTTACAATTTCACTATAAATATCACAGATACTGGAAATGTTGCTCCTAACATAACGAGCGCCACGAATGGACAAGGGGCGGAGAATTTCAATTTCTCGCTCTCAGAGAATATAACGCTGGTATTCTATTACACAAGCCCAGACAATGACACCATCACATATTCATTCAATGACTCGAGATACACTGAAGTGTCATCTTACGAAAACAATTACACATATAACTCGACATATACACTAAACACAAACACCAGCCTTCTAGGCAATCACACTGTTCGATTCACAGTTCAAGACGAATATGGGGCAATAACGTACAGGGACATCCTTGTAAAGGTATATGATGTGGAGATAACAAGTTATTCCCCAACTAACCTTACTCAGATAGTACGGAAGAACAGCACGATAAATTTCTCCCAGACAAGCTCTGACCCTAATGACAACACCTTATATTATTATTGGTATATAAATGGGACTCTTAATGCAACGACACAGAATTTTACGCTCGACACTACGAACATGCCTGGCGATAATTACAATATCACATTCCGTGTCACCAATAATTTCACTAACGCGACACGGACATGGAATGTTACGATAGACCAATATGGCCCTACATTAACCATTGTGCAGCCTAATGGCACAATAAACACTTCTTTGGTACCTATACGTTTCAATATCTCAGATATCTCCGGTTATGATGACTGCTGGTACATGATTAACAATTCTGAACAAAACATAACGATTGACTCATGCACTAACATCACACACTATTTAGTGAATGGATCATACAGGATATTCCTTTATAGCAATGATTCTTTCGGATTCATATCCTCAAAGAACAACACATTCACTGTTGTAGACACGACCCCTCCAATAATATTAAGCATGAGCCCTAGCGGCACTATAGATTTTACAGAAGAAGTTACCCTACAGGTCAATCTTAACGAGAATGCCAGCTGCAAATATAGTGCAGACAATGAATCATATTCGAACATGAACAACTTGTTTGATGACACGGGAACGATCAACAATACCAAAGATTATGGAGTGGATGGCGGAGATAACTACGCACTGTATGTCAGATGCATAGATTTGGCAGGTAATGAAAATGCCGGAACGAGCGTCATAAACTTCACCGTTGAAGAAGAAGACTCCGGCGATGGTGGAGGAGGCGGAGGTGGCGGAGGAAGCGGCGGAGGCACGACAAGCGGAGGCACGACCACAAGCAACTCTAATAGATATGGCACATTCATAATCGAAGCGACAGATAATATCACAATAAACGTGAACTCGCAGAACATCTCTCTTAAGTATCTATTCATCAAGATATTCGGGACAAAAAGAAACATAGACATGAGCATAATACAGCACAATCTAGATGCGATGCCTGCTGCAGGAAATCTATTCCAATATAATAAGCTAAAGCATTCATTCACAGAGATAACACACAATAATTTAGAAAATACGGATGTGGAGAGCGTAAAATTAAGGTTTAAAGTCCTTAACACATGGATAAGCGATAATTCAATAGACTTGAATACATTAAAAATTTATAGGTATACGGATTCATGGGTTGAATTGCCTACAACGATATATACTCAGGACTCTTCAAGCGTAATACTTGAAGCTACAGGCCCTGGATTGAGCTACTTCATCGTTGCAGGAGAGCAGAGAATAATGAGCACACCACCTCCTCCACAATATAATATGCCTCCTGAAGATCAGGTTCTTGTAAGGAAGGATGTCACGCAGGAAGAACCCCTAAGCTTGAATGAAGAAGAGGAGAATAAAAATCCTTTATCGATCACATGGATTGTGGTGATCGTGATTTCAGTGATAATAATCATCGTAGGAGTAGACTTGGTAGTCATCAGGAATAAGAAGATTGCCACAGCGACAGGCAAGGAAGAGCAGATCAATAACTTGAAGAAGCAGTATCAATTCGAGGGGAATCAGATAATACAGGAATATTATACTAGGGTAAGGATGATGGCTAATGACCCTATGATAAGGCAGAAAGCCATATTGCTAAAGCAAAACGCCGACCAAAGGATATTGCAGCTTCATAATAAATATGCCGCATTGATAAATCAAGTGAAGAATTCTAAGTGAATTAATATAACTTAAAATCATGTATAAACAATTATGTATAAATAACTTAGAATTACATATAAATTACACTGATATATATATGAATTTTATATATGAATTTTATATATGAATTTTATAT
>CAZQDS010000002.1:0-36966 GCA_964591655.1 uncultured Methanosarcinales archaeon | reverse complement strand
TATATATGAATTTTATATATGAATTTTATATATGAATTTTATATGAGAATTACAAAGAGATGCTTCTTTTTCCGAAAGATAATCTCTTTATGTTGTGCGCAGATATCAGGTCATGCTGTATCATCTTAAATTTATCGTCGACAGTCAATTCAGATACTTCTTCCTTCAGGCTCTTGCCCGAGTCCTTTTTGGTTTTCCAAATGAATGAATTGAGTTCGACAACATCCTCTTTTGTTATATCCACTAAATACTCTTTTTCTGTCTCTGGGAAATCCTCGAAATGCACATCTCTCCCGATCAACTCATCATATATCCTATAGGTCATTAATGGAAGTATCGGAGATAATAGCTTTAAGATCGTTTCTAGGACATGGTTCAGAACATATATGGCCGCTTGCTGTTGTTCTTCCGTGAATTCATTGTTCTGGTTATATGCCCTATTCTTGACTAATTCAACATAATGGCTTGAGAATGTTTCCCATATGAAATGCCTTATCTTCACTGAAGGATTATGGAAATCATATTTTTCATAGCATTCATTTGCCTCAATCACTAAAAGATTGAGCTCATTAAGTATCCATTTGTCCAGTTCCGTCAATGATGATTCTACCTGTTTCCGCGTCTTATCATTCTTGAACATCAATATGAATTTTGAGACATTCCATAGCTTGCTTATCGTCTTCCCTGCGCCTTCTATCCTTTCAAGGCTGCATCTGAAATCCTGTTTTTCAAGGTTCCCCTCAAGCGATGCCCACATCCTGAACGGCTCAGCACCATACTTGTCAAGTATGTCTTTAGGGTCTATCCCATTGCCTGCTGATTTCGACATCTTCTTCCCATCATTGTCCACGATATGATAGTTTATCCATACATCTTCAAATATACATTTCCCGGTGAGCAGGTAATCTTTCAACAGAGTATAATATAGCCATGTCCTGATTATCTCTTTCCCTTGCGGTCTTAGGCTGCATTGGCTGTTCCTCTTGAAAAATTCCTCATCCCTGCCATATTTTAATATGTATAATGGACTTATCGAGCTGTCAAACCATGTGTCGAAAACCCTTTCCTCTCCCCTGAAAGTCTTTTTATCTGCATCTCCTTCGAACCCGCATTTTGGACACTTCTGTATTGGAGGGGATTCTTTCCATGGCTGATAATATCCTCCTTTTGGAGGCAATACCGGAGCATTGCATTCATTGCAATACCATAAAGGTATTTCTGTCGCATAATATCTTCTTCGTGATATAGGCCAGTCTATGCTCACAGAATTTATCCAATCGACCAATATCTTCCGTGATTCTTCTGAATAGAAGTTCGGCTGCTTTGCGATCTCATGCATATCATTCACAAAATCTAATTGTTTGAGATAGAATTCTTTCATACCTATGAATTCTATAGGATCTTTTGAGCGCTCACATATAGGGGTCCGATGCTTTATCTTCTGCTGCTTGACTAACAATCCCTTCTTTTCTATCTCCATTATCAATTGCTTCTGAGCTTCCTTAGTCTTCAATCCTTTAAGGAACCCGGCATTTTCATTCATCGTGCCGTCCTTGTTGATTGCGATAGTAGGTTTCAATCCATTATCCCTGAAGAACCTTATATCTGTCACATCTCCGAAACTGCACATCATCATCAATCCTGTACCTTTATCCAACTGCGCTACAGGATCAGGCTTTATAGGCACTTCCTTGTTGAATACGGGTGTTATTGCATGCTTTCCCTCTAAATGTGCATATCTTTCATCCTCTGGGTTATAGCATATCATTTCACATGTGCATATCAGTTCAGGCCTCGTTGTGGCAATTATTATCTCCTCTCCAGTCTCTTTGACCTTGAATTTTATGTCGTTAAAGAAGCTTGGAAGCTCTGCATAGTCTATCTCTGCATCTGCTATTGTCGTCTGACATCCTGGACACCAATTGTTCACACGCTCATCCTCATATATCAATCCTTTATTCCACAAGTCTATGAATGTCTCTTGTGTCAATGAACGGTATTCTGGGCTATCTGTCTCGTATATGTCGCCTATATCATTGCCTTTTCCCCAAGAATTGAAACCTATGCCTAATCTTAGGAATGACTCGACTGATGCCATGCTAGATTTCTCTAAAACTTTATTGCAGTATTCGATGAATTTTTCTCTCGGCGTTTCAGTGATCTTTATTTTGTATTCCTTCTCGGCAGCCATCTCAATCGGCAACCCATTCCTGTCGAGTCCCAATGGAAAAAGGACTTCGTGACCTTTCATCCTCTTATAACGTGCAAACATGTCCATGAATACGTATGTGGTTGCCTGTCCTATATGGACCGGGGTGTTGACATATGGTGGAGGCGTATCTATAGAATAAACTTTTTTCCCAGAAGACCTGTTGAACCTGTACTTTCCCGATTCTTTCCATCCCTCATATATTTTCTTTTCAGATTCCTTGGACCAATTCTTCTCCTCTAACATAAGTAAAAAGAACTAGATGAGGATATTTAAATGTTATTGTTGGAAGTCAATTATAAGCTAAGTCCAAAAAAATGGCGAAATCGTTTTAAAAACATTTATTAATATCGGTTCTTAGGATATTCTCATGGATATAAATGATGAGGTAATAGTCTATCCTAATGCAGGAAAAGAGTTCTTGAAGAATCTCATATCAATATTCGTAATAGTAATCATAATAATAGGATTGCTCATATATATGCAAACACAAGTAGGAACCGGACTATTAGAGGATGTATTGTCAGCGTTTGAAATACAAATAAGCGCAGGAATCATTACCTTGGGATTATCGTTGCTGTTCATCATCGGTGCAGCAGCATTGTTGCTGTTCAACTATATGAGCATCAAAAATCAGAAATACCTATTATGCAATGATAGGATAGAATACGCCGGGACACAAGCATTGATAATGATCCAAAAAGAGACCATACCATTCCAGAACATAACACGGATAACATTTTCTAATGAAGGCATAATGAACAAGCTGTTAAGCTGCGGAGAGGTAAAGATAGAGCTTACAGGAATGAAAATCCCAAGCATCACACTAGAATCTATAGACGGCCCAGATAGGTTGACAGAACTGATACAGCAGAAAGTCAACCAATACAACATGCAGAGGCAGATGCAATTCCAAGAACAGAAAAAGATCGAAGGGATAATGAGGAAATTCTAAAAAAAATATTTTGTGGGTATCACCCTATCCCATAAAGTAATAGCTCAGCAATCTAACTCCTGCACCTGAGGCATATTTCTGGTTGTATTCTTTCGCTTCTGCAAGGAATGCTGTGCCTGCAATATCAAGATGGGCCCATTTCGTCTTTTCCAAGTCGACGAACTTGCTTATGAACACCGCTCCAGTTATTGTCCCTGCCTCTCTCCCTTTGCCTTTCACAGACATATTCTTCAAGTCAGAGATGTCTCCATCCATATTGTCCTGATATTCTTCAAAGAATGGCAGTTCCCAAACCCTGTCATAACTTTCATTCCCTGCATCAGACAATCTTCTTACCAGCTCTTTGTTGTTGCTTATCAATCCTGAAGCATAATACCCTAACGCGACAACGCACGCACCAGTCAATGTGGCTAAGTCTATGATTGTTTCCGGTTGATAATTTTTTTCCGTATAGGAAATCGCATCAGCAAGTATCAGCCTCCCTTCCGCATCAGTATTCGATATCTCGACCGTCTTCCCGTTGTAGGCTTTTATTATGTCTCCAGGCTTATATGCTGAACCATTGATCAAGTTTTCACAGCTCGGTATCACTCCAAGAATATTCTTTTTCAAGCCAAGCTGCTGCGCAGCCTTTATTGTCCCAAGCACTGCTGCCGCTCCCGACATGTCGCATTTCATGTCTGTGAACTGTCCTGCAGGTTTTATATCATATCCTCCAGAATCGAAAGTTATGCCTTTGCCGACTATTGCAGTATATCTGTCATTTTTTTTGTCAGAGCCCGCATATTGTATGACTATAAGTTTTGCTGGCTTATCGCTTCCTGAACTCACAGCAAGCAAGAGGTTCAATCCGAGCTTTTCCATATCTTTCCTGTTCAACACCTTTACTGTGGTGCTCTTGTTCCCCAATTTTAATGCTTCCTTTTCTATGAATTCTGGAGTCACGACCACAGAAGGCTCATTGACTAGATTCTTTGCATAATTTGTAGATTCGGCAATGATCCGTCCTTCATTAAATCCGGCCATGAAATTCTTCGAATCATTGAATTGGATGTTTGCGATTATCTCTGTATGCTCGTCTTTCTTAGACTTATATTTATCGAATACGTAATCGGACAGTATCAGCCCCTCAGCGCATGATCTGCCCGATATTCTTGGGTCGAGACCGACCATGGAAGTGATGTTAGTCGTGAATGAGGAATGCTTGTTTTTCCTTAGATACGTGACTATTCTCGACATCACCCTTCTCATCCGCTCATGATTCATCTCCTGTTTTTTACCGAGGCTTATCACGAGTATCGATTTATATGCAGAATTCGCTATTTTTGTGGAAAAAGTTTTGCCGAAATCCCTCTCCAGCGATTTCTTCCTGATGGCAGAATCTAATTCTGAAGCTAATTCAGGGTTAAGCTTTGAATATAAATCCTTATCATCATCCCATAAGCCTAGAACCAAAAAATCTGATTTTAATTCTAACCTTTCGCTGACATTTATCCTCATTTTATCACCCAAGTCATATCTCTAAAATATATCTTATTCCAATCAATTAAATCTTTCGATTATTATATTTTTTGCTTTACCCTTGAACATCGTCATCAGATCCAATATGAAATCCTTTACACCGCATATGTAAACCGACTTATCTGAGAAGTCATCTATCAGATCCAGGTGATTGTTTATTCTCCCAGTCAGGCCATCCCATTCCGGAGAATCATCCCTTGTCAATGTGGCGAAGTAATGGAAATTCTTGTGCTGACGTTTCCATTCCTGGAATTTCTCATGGTAGAGCAGTTCTTCTTTTGTTTTCGCACTATACATCAATATCAACTCGTTATCTGTGTCTAGATTCTGCTCTATTATGCTATGTATGGGCGTTATTCCTGTCCCTGCGCATAAGAAGACATGCTTATTATTGGCTTCATCCAGATGGAACCTGCCGAAAACACCTCTTAAGAATATCTTTTCTCCGACATCTGCTTTCTTAACAAGCTCTGATGCAAGACCTCCTGGAAGTAATTTTATGAAGCTTTCAATCACTTTCCTTGATTTTGCATCATCAGGACTGTTCAGTATAGAATAAGGCCGGAAACCCATCTTCTCATCATCGGGATTTGTTTCATCGATTATTATATGAAAGAATTGCCCTGCCTTGAAATCTAAATCAGCCTCAAAACCTATTATCAACAGGTCATCTGTCAAGTATTTCTTGTACAGCAACTTAGACTCGAATATAGCCTTCATTTTTTTACCGCCAAAACTATAATGATGCCATTACCTCTTTTATATGACCAGGCACAGATACTTTAGGGAATATCCCCTTTATCTTGAAATCCTTATCGATGATGAATGTCGCTCTTGTAGTACCCATATATTTCTTCCCCATAAAGCTCTTCTCTCCCCATACGCCATATTTCTGGACGACCTTTTTTTCTGGGTCTGCGAGCAATATGAATGGAAGCTTGTACTTATCTGCAAATTTCTTATGTGACTTCTCATCATCAACACTTACACCTATGACTACTACGCCTTTTTTCTTGAATTCTGAATAATTATCCCTGAAATCACATGCCTCCAACGTGCATCCCGGAGTATCGTCCTTAGGATAAAAGTAAAGGACTATAGGTTTTCCTTTATAGCCTGATAACTTATGCGATTTGCCATTCTGGTCTTTCAATACGAAATCTATCGCTTTTGAGCCCTGTTTCATTATTTCACCTTCTACTTTAATCCTCATCCCATATTCTTCTCTACTTCTTCCCAATTTATTATCTTGAAGAAATTCTCGACATATTCTGCCCTCTTATTCTGATACTTCAAATAGTATGCATGCTCCCATACATCTATATCAAGAATCGGTTTCTTTCCATCTGATATCGGACAATCCTGATTTGCTGTAGATACGATTTCCAGCTTTCCATTGTTCATGACAAGCCATGCCCATCCGCTTCCGAACCTGTTCAGCGCTGCATCCGTGAATGCTTTCTTGAAATTATCGAAGTTGCCGAATGATTCATCTATAGCCACATTGACCTTTTCTGACATCTTCACATCTTTCTTCAATAGTTTCCAGAACATTGAATGGTTGAAATGCCCGCCTCCATGGTTCCTTACTGCAGTCCTGATATCTTCTGGTATCTTGTTCAAGTCCTTTAGTAGTTCCTCTGTAGTTTTATCCTGTAGTTCTGGGTGTTTCTCTAATGCTGCATTGAGCTTATCCACATATGTCTGATGATGTTTAGTCAGATGGATCTCCATTGTCCTCGCATCAATATATGGCTCCAGAGCATCATATTCATATCCTAATTTTGGTAATTCATGTTTCATTTTTTTTCCTCCATATTTTGTCGTTTATGAAAAATGAAGTTATGAACGCAGTGAATATGTTTCATTTTTAGACCTCGTTTATTTTTATTTCATTCAATAGATTTCCTGATAATCTTAAACATTCGTCCTTATTATGTCCATGAAGATATTCATTGCATATGGACACGTAATCCTTGACTTTTTCTAGTTTTTTCTCATCATTATATGCGATTGTCGCTAATTTTAATAATAGTGTGGACATTCCATCGAATAATGCCACTTTTTCTTCTTCTGTTAGCTCATCATCGATAAGCACTGAATATAATCGCTCTGCCACGCTATTATAATATTTAGGAAAATTTTTACTGTTTAATTCCATTTTTTATACACCTTCTGCATCAATAATGCATCCTCTTCGATGTTTGGGCTTTCGCACACTACTACGCCCTTCAATTTGTATTCCTTGAATGCTTTCATCAATTCCTCATATTTGAAGTCAGATTCTTTTAATATTAGATGATTCTTTTCTCCCTTATCACCATAATTGATTCCTGACATGTGAATATGCATGTTATCTAAACCCTCACGGCCGAGGCCTTTCTCAATCTCATTTAATATTGTCTTGAACTCATTCAATGAATTATTTCCACCACCATTTCTTGCATGTAGATGTGCGAAATCTACGCATGGCATGACTTGATCAAGCTCCTGAGACATTTTAATAAGTTCTTTCAGATTGCCGAATTGTGTTGCTTTGCCTGTAGTTTCTGGCCTGATCCAAATGTCATTCCCATTATCCTTCAATTCTGTTGTTATTGATTTTAATGCATCATATGTCCTATCATACACTGTCTTCGGTTCATCCTTCAAATAATATGCCGCATGGAACACTATCGACCATCCACCAGCCTGCCGAGCGATATATGCTGCCTGAAGTATCCTTGATATTGATGCTGATAGTTTCTCTTTCTCCTGCGCATTCAAGTTAATATAATATGATCCATGAGCAGTCATTACGACATCATTTTCCATCCTTGCCTTGTTTGCAAGCGCTGCGGTCTGCGGATTAAGATTTACTGAATGCACGAATTCTAGCTCCATCGCCTCTAATCCCATTTTCCTTACTTCTGCAATCCCTTCATGCGTTTTTGATCCATGCGCTCTTATCGGTATCCCGGCAGTCCCGAACCTAAGTCGATCCATCTTCGGGACCTTTATCTTATCATAATCAAAATCTTCCATCTTTATGTTCATTGATGATTTCATTTTCTGAAGTCCTCAAATCTTAGCATAGGCAATTTGTGCAACTCTACACCTATCTCTTTGTATAAATCGTTTACTGAAATGTCCCCGGACTCTTTTCCTTTGAACCCGAGCAATTCCACCCCTCGCTCCATTGCTTTCTTCGTCTTGCCCTCTATCTCCAGATGCGGTTTCAGTCCAGGCCATTCGTCAATCATGAACTCTATCTTTTCAAACTTGTATATCGTCCTCTTGTTTTCCTGATAAAATTTTCTCTTGAAAGGAATTTGGGAGAATATCTTTGCAGTATTATCAAAATCATCCACTTTTATCTCTATCTCTTCAGTCGGGATGCTTTGGTCTGAAAACCTCTTCTTATAAGTGAGTGTCGTCTTCTTCCCTTCATCCCTCAATCTTATCCACTCGTTTATGTTGTCAGGGTCCTCTTCAACCCAATCATAAACCCATCTTCTCATGAGGAATTCTGAAGATTTCTTAGCACCTAATGCGGTGAGCTTATTGATTACCTCTTCTTTATCTATATCTAGGATTTTTGTTTCATGTTCTTTAGTCATTTGTGTCCCTCATATCCTTCTTTCTCTAGTTCTAGGGCCAACTCTGCTCCTCCACACTTAGTTATTTTCCCATCGACCATGATACATACCTTGTCTGGCTTTATATAATTAAGCATCCTCTGATAATGCGTGATTATCAATAATGTCAGCTCAGGGTTTGTCTTCTTCAATAGGTTGATGCTTTCACATACTTTCTTCAATGCATCTATATCCAATCCAGAATCTGTCTCATCAAGCACTGCAACTTTCGGGCTCAACATCGCGAGCTGCAATATCTCCATCTTCTTCTTCTCGCCACCAGAGAATCCTTCATTGACATATCTTGATGCAAACTCTTTGGGGATGTGCAGCATGTCCATCTTTTCATTCAATAATTTCATGAATTCGATCATCTTTATCTGTTTATCTTTATCTCTACGTGAATTCAATGCAGTCCTCAAAAAATTAGAGACAGTAACTCCAGGAATCTCTACAGGATACTGGAATGACAAGAACAATCCGTTCTTTGAGCGCTCATCTGCCTTCAATCCTGATATGTCCTGACCCTCTAGAGAGACTTGTCCACCAATCTCATACGATGGATGACCCATCAGCCCATTCGCCAAAGTGGATTTGCCTGACCCGTTAGGACCCATTATTACGACAATCTCTCCCTTATGCAATTCCAAATCAATGCCCTTAATCACGTGCTTCCCTGCAACACTTATGTTCAAATCCTTCAATTCAAGTATCTTGTTCATTTTTTCTCCTTCTTCAGCCAATCAACTATTATCTTGCTTGATTCTGAATAATCTCCATTCACTCCAAGACTATGGTCTCCGCCTTCTATTATCTTAAATTCTGCTTTAGGAAAATTTTTCACCAATTTTTTAACACGAGATATCGGCACAACATCATCACTTGTTCCGTGAAGTATTATTGTAGGGATCTTAATTTTTCTTGCTTCCTTATACATATTGTGAGTTAATGAGTCTGCATAATAGCAATAGCCGACCCTTTTAATCCCATATTTGCCATTACGTATATAAAATCCATTCTTTTTCCATAACGCCACACCCTTAGCTCCGCCAACGCGTTTCTTGAACCATTCGGCATCTGACGGGTTAGTTGAGCGCAATATCAGTGAGTTTATTTTCTTATATTTTAGCGCCGCAATCATCGTAGATAATCCCCCGCTGCTTGTACCGATAATATTTATTTTCTTGAATCCTAATTTTTCACAATATTTTATTGCATCAATTATTGTCTCGGAGTATTTTGTAAGCGTCATTTCTTCAAAATTCGGTGATGACTCTCCACAATTATCCAAGTCTATCGCCAAGCTGTTCAGCCTGTTTTTTTGGAGGATAGTCCCTATAATCATGCTTCCACTGTTTTTATTCGAAGTAAATCCATGTATTAGTATGCTTATCTCGCCAGATTTTTTATTTGGGACCTTCAATATGCCGACAATCTTTTCATTTCTCCTGTTTTTGAAATGTATTTTCATCTCTTCGCCTCATATTCCATTATGCCTTTCTTTACGGCCACCAATGGAAGCATCATGCATTTTATCCTTGTCGGGGTAAGTTCAATGCCGAGCAGTTTCAACATGTCTTCTGTCTGCATTTTCTGTATTTCCTTCAATTTCTTCCCCTGCAATTCATCCATAAGTATCGATGCTGATGCCATGCATATTACGCACCCGTGGCCTTTGAATTTTATTTCTGAAAATCTTTCTTTTTTCGGGTCCAGTTTTGCAAATATCTCCACGTCATCTCCGCATAACGGATTGTTGTCGTGCTTATTTATGTCCGGATTCTTTAGTTCTCCGAAATTTTTAGGATTCTTGTAATGATCGAGCAAATATTCCCTATATAATTCATCCATCTCTATCATGCCTTCAATATCTTTTTAGCGTCATTTATCGCATCGATCAGCTTATCGATGTCTGAAGTATTATTGTAAAATGATATGCTTAAACGTGATGTCGCTGGAACACCGAGCTGTTTCATGAATGGCTGCGCGCAATGGTGGCCGCTCCTTATGCAGACATTATGCCTGTCGCATATTGTCGCCAGATCATGAGGGTGTATTCCTTTTATTTTAAAGCTTATCACTGGACCATAATTTTTTGTATTATGGCCGATTACCTCCAATCCTTTGATGCTTTTCAATCTTTTCAGCGCATAATCCTTCAATTTCTCTTCCATGCTCACGTATTCCCGGAAATTTTTCTGGAGATACTTGATTGCCTCTGCTGAAGCGATTATACCTGCTGTGTCTATAGTCCCTGCTTCAAATTTCTCTGGAGCATCAGCCCATTCTGATTTCTCTATCGATACGGAAGATATCATATTGCCGCCGTAAAGGAATGGCTCCATCTGCTCCAGGAATCTTGTCTTGGCATACAGGACGCCGACTCCCATCGTGCCATATATCTTATGTGCAGAAAAGACTATGAAATCTGCACCCCATTCATTGACATTCAATGTGTTGTGTGCGACATATTGTGTTGCGTCAATTATTATTATTGCATCCTTATTCTTTTTTCTGATGCTCGATACATGTTTTTTTACGTCAATCATCAATCCTGTCACGTTCGACATGGCCGTGAATGCGACAATCTTCGTGTTCTCATCTACATATCTTGAAATATCTTCAATATCCTGTTTTTTAGTGTCATAATGGACAATCCTGAATTCTGCATCTGTCCTTATGCATAGTTGCTGCCACGAGAGGAAATTAGAGTGATGCTCGATTTCTGTAACGACAATATTGTCCCCTTTCCCTAAAATGAACGTCCTTTCAAGACTATTCGCGACAAGGTTTATGCTCTCTGTTGCATTCTTAGTGAATATTATGTTCGGCGATTCTGTATTGATGAATCTTGCAAATATCTTTCTCGCATCGACTAGCATTCTGGTCGCATTTTCAGATAACTTGTATACGCCCCTATGTGCATTTGCATTATTATTCTCATAAAAATCCTTCAACCTATCTATGACGACCTGCGGCTTCTGTGTCGTTGCAGCATTATCCAAATACACCAATTCATTATTCTTTTTCAATATCGGGAAGTCTTGTCTCATTTTGCACCAAGGAGATTCTCAGGATATAATATGTGCTCTATCTCATCCGAGACATTCTCTTTCAATCCATTAGGGACTTCCGACAATAAAGTCTCATAAAATCCTTTTATCAACAACTTCTCTGATTCTGCATCACTCAATCCCCTGCTCTGCAGATAGAAAAGCTTTTCTGAATCGATCTTTGTTATGCTCGACCCGTGCGTACATCTCACTTCATCATTATGTATCTCTAAATCAGGGATGCTTATCGCTCTGGAGCCATTATCTAGCATGAGCATCTCTGTCTTCTGATAACCGTTGCTGTTGTTTGCATTCTCATTTATGTATACCAATCCACGCATTATCGCCTTTGAATTGCGCATTATGTTCCTTACATGCATAAGGCTTTTAGTGTCTTTAGCATTATGGTCCGTCCTAGTGAACATGTTGTATTCTGAATCATCCGACAGGACAACAACGTTCATTATTGAGCCAGAATTTTTTCCATTGATTGTTGAATGCAATTCTGTGATGTTCAATTTTGCTGGCCCTTCGACATTCGTCCAGTAGAGGTGCGAATTATCCTCTAAGGATACGTTTTTTCTTGAATACACAAAATATTTACTTCCATAATCCCTCAAATCTATAAGATGCACATTGGAATTATCTTTAATTACGACGTCAAGGAATTCTGTGGTGACTGAAACTTTATCTCCAGGGTATTTTTCTGATTTAGTATTCACATATATTGTGGCATTGACGTCCTCTTTTACATGGATTATCAGATGCATGTATTGGTTCCCGACCACCCTCCTGTTTATGATATATTCGCCGCTTTCATCTATAGTAAGTATCTTTATATTCCTCAATGCAGCATGCATATAATCTATCTTGTTCTCAACGAGCGGATTGTCGATGATATGGCGTGTTTTCGATAGCATGTCCTCAGGCAATTCCTTCATTTTATCTTCATCAACCAAGTCTTTATTAGAAGAATAATCGATGCTGCCTGTGGTGGCATAATGCGAATCTAGATCAATATTTACTCTCGTCCCTATGCCCAACCCATTCTTTATGTTCTCAAACTTCAATTCATGGAATTTCTTCAAATATATTTCGCGGTTCATGTCACTTCCTCAACCCAGGCTTCCTTCCATCTCTAATTCTATCAGCCTGTTCATCTCTACAGCGTATTCTAATGGTAATTCTTTGACTAATGGCTCTATGAATCCTGAAACGATCATCCTGACAGCTTCCTCTGCACTCAATCCTCTGCTCTGCAAGTAGAATATCTGCTCTTCAGATATCTTCCCGACAGTCGCTTCATGGACGACATCTGAATCCTGCTCTTCAACATCGATCGATGGATAAGTATTGCTCTGCGATCTATTGTCGAACATCAATGCATCGCAAGATACTGAGCATTTGCTCCCTGCTGCACCTTTGGCTATCTTGATGAGTCCCCTATATGCAGTTATCCCGCCATCCTTGCTTATGCTCTTGCTCTTTATTGTCGAGCTAGTGTTTTCTGCGAGATGATAGACTTTCGCACCAGTATCCTGATTCTGCTCATGGCCTGCATACGCTATGCTGATATGGTCGGCTCTCGCATTCCTTCCTGTCAGGAGCGAAGTCGGATAAAGCATTGTCGTTCCGCTTCCGAGATTCCCCCCGACCCATTCCATTATAGCATTCTCTTCAACAATTGCTCTCTTCGTATTGAGGTTGAACGTATTCCTCGACCAATTCTCTACAGAGGAATAACGCATCCTCGCATCCTTATGTACATAAACTTCTACGCATCCAGCATGTATTGAGCTCGCATTATATAATGGTGCACTGCATCCTTCAATGTAATGGCATTGCGCCCCTTCATCTATGATTATGAGAGTATGCTCGAACTGCCCTCCTTTCTTTGTGTTCATCCTGAAATACGCTTGTAAAGGCATGTCTACTTTAGTGTTTTTTGGGACGTAAATGAATGTCCCGCCGCTCCATACTGCGCCATGCAATGCTGCAAACTTATGAAGGCTTGACTTTACATTCTTCATGAAATATTTCTGCACCAATTCAGGATATTTCTGTACTGCAACGTCCATGTCTTCAAAGATGACACCTTTCTTCTTCAGATCATCTCTGATGTTATGATAGACTACTTGACTGTCGTATTGTGCGCCAACACCGGCGAGTGCTTTCCTTTCTGCTTCTGGGATGCCGAGTTTCTCAAATGTCTTCTTTATGTTTTCTGGCACTTTATCCCAATTATCTGCATTCGCCTCAGCATCAGGGATGACGAAGTATGTTATCTTGTTCAGATCAAGTTTTTCAAGACTGGGGCCCCAATCAGGCATCTTCAATTCATTGAATGTCTTCAATGCGTGCAATCTCTTGTCTAACATCCATTCAGGCTCATTCTTGTATTTTGATATGTTCCTTACTGTCTCCTCATCCAATCCTTCAGGAGCCTTATATCTATCCTTGACATCATCATAATGATCATACAATTCACGGGTTATGTTAACGTTCATTTACACCTTCAAACATTGTGGACACATCTCTTTTGCATGCTTATCAACTATCTGTAGTATCGGCATTATCGTCTCCTTGTTAAGAGAGTATATCCTCTGCTTGCCCTCCCTTTTCACATCGACTACTTTGCATTCATATAACCTTTTTAGTGAATGGCTTATCTTGCTTTGCTCTAATTTTGTCTTCTCAACTAATTCTGTGACATTCATCGGTTTCTTTAGAAGTTCTTGTATTACAGACTGATTAGTAGGATTTGCTAGCGTCTGAAAAAAGTCATTATATGATTTGCAAAACATATGAATTAGAATTCATGTGAAGTTTATAAAGGTTATGAAGATTTAATCTTCGTAACTAACAAATCTACAGATTTCTGTGGTTATGGAAGAAGAAATCATAAAAAAAGGAAGTAATAGAAAATCAAATATTTTTTATATAATTCTCAAGAAACATTCTTGTACCCTTAGGAACTAATTCTCTCCAATCACCGTTTGGCCAATTATTATCGAAAATTTTTCCAGATACCCCAGGTATCTGTGAATATTCTTTAACGTTCCAGCCGTTATTTCTATAGTATTTTATTTTGGTATAGTGATGAGAATCTTTCGGTGACAGGCAAATCAAGGAATTTTCCTTCGGGGGCATAAAATCCCCCCAAGCATCATTGTCATAAAACGAGAAATGTGGCAGTATCTTTATATATCCCATATCAAAACCTTCCATTTTTAGGGAATCATGAATCATTGAATATCTTTCAGAGAATGCGTACAAATTATTAATTATATCTCTTGCTTCCCGGATGCTTGATATAAGGGAATTATACCCTTCATTATTTACAGCATTCATAACTTTTTCTGCATCAATTTGTATTCTTAAGGGATTTGATATACCGATCCAAAGCTGATTATCTGAGCCTTTAACATATTCTTCATACAATGATTTTATTAATCCAAAATGTCCCATATGGAACGGACTGAATCTTCCATGCGTATAAATTATCATTTTATCACTTCTTAATAAGTACAATAAATAGAAACTTATAAATATATAGAACAACTTTTAATAGTTGTTATGGATATTTTTCAATTCCTAGAAGAACTTGGTTTCACCAGCTACGAAAAAGAAGCAATCAAATACTTATCAGGAGTCAATGGTACTACTGCTATAGATATATACAAGCATTCCAAGATACCGCAGGGAAGAATATATTCTGTTCTTCAAGAACTTCATAGCAAAGGAATCGTAGATATAATCCCTACAAAACCAAAAAAATTCATTATAAAAGACATCAAGAACTCATTAAAAACCTACCTTGAGAATAAAGAAGCAAATATTCAAAATATGAAAAACCAAGTTTCAGACATAACCTTTCCCACTCAAAAAGATATTTTGCCAAAATTGGATTCGGTAAGTATTCTATCAGGAAGACAAGAGCATTTGAATGCTGTCGCAACAATAAGAAATGAAGCGAAAAAAGAACTACTTCAATGCGCTCCTACGTTCCAGGGATCGCCTCAAAGTGCGATGACACTAAAAAACGCATTAAAGAGAAATATAGGTATAAAGATAATAATATCCGGAATAACGGAAAAGAACATTTTCATGGTTAGATCCTGCGTGGAAAATGGAGGAGAAGTTCGGATATCTCCAAATTTACATAATCTTTCTCTGCTCATAAAGGACAGGGAAGAATTTATAGTTGGAGTGCATGATTATAGAATCAAAGAGGAAAGGATTATGATACAAAGCAGAAACGAAGCATTGCTTGAATCTCTTATATCGACTTTCAATAAACTATGGAAAAAGGCGATGCCTATTGAAAAAAAGAATATAGCGAAGAAATAGAAAAAAAAAGTATAAAAAAATTATTTAGTCTTACCCGCTCATGAATGCATACCATGGCTTCTTTACATCAAAGACTGCGCCTGTTTCTGCATCAATGCTCGCCTCGACATGTCCGTTTACAGGAATGAAGCCTAGTACAAGGAATTCCTTTTCCGAACTTCCTTTATACACGATCTTTCCATCTAGTTCCTCAAGACTTAAGTTGCCGAAGTTTGCACCGATAACTTCTTTTGCCCTATCAGAAGCTGTAGCTGGAAGGATCTTCAATTTGATATCTACTGAATCGGTCTCCACAAACATCCCTTCAGCATTGCTCTTCAATGTCGTCCTTGTCTTTGCCGTGACCTCTCCATCGGTCAAGTATGTCTCTAATTTGTCTGAGTCGGTCCTTACTCTCACAGTATTCCCTGAACCTACAGTTATGTCTATGCCGTCTTGGAGAATGCCTGACTCGACCTTAACTACACCGGATGAAGACCTGACATCAGCATTCTTTGCTCCGGGCTCTACTCTCAGTTGCGTGGCTTTGACTACCGAATCAGATGAGGTGATGCTTATCCCGGAGTCTGTTCCTGATGAAACGACAGGCCTCTTGACGTCGATGACAAATACTGCAGTATTCCCATCCAATTCAAGCAATCTTATCTCGTGGTTATATGGTAATTTTTTGCCTTCATCAACAACCAAAACATAATCTGTCATAAGCACAGCGCCAGAAGATACTACGGGCTTTATGTATCTCACATTTACTGAAGCGCTCGGGATGACATCTGTGTATGGATCATTGTTTATATTCGTTATCTTCACATCAAATGTCGATCCCACTCTAAATGTCGATCCTACACTACCCTTGAATTTCTCCCCGAATACGACAGTTTGTGTCGGTACGCCTTCAGAATCCGCAGAGTTCCAAACAACCTTGAATGCTGCAACGCCTTCTCCCCTATCTGTAAGGGTGATTGAATACTCGCCGAATCTCTTAGTTTCAGGTATGGAATCGAACCTCATCTTTGTCGGAGCAACATCTGCTGCTGTTCCGATTGGTGTAACGCTTATTTCAGCAAGCCCCTGTCCAGGACCGCCAAGCGCACCTGGAGGCAGAACATAATTCAGATTCATCTTAAGCATTCCGCCAATCATATATTCTTCTCCAACCTGTATCTTGAACAATTCATTGAATCCTACAGCATTGTCAGCTATCGCTACCGCCGAATTTTTTGATACCCTTATCCCTATTGTTTTTGAAGTTATATCTGTCACTTCTACAAGATATCCCTTGTACGTTATCGGTTCACCGACCTTCACATTATATTTCACAGCAGGCGCAGTGTCTGAATAATCAAGAGTCAACACTAATGCCGCAGTATCATATATATCTACTATTGATGCAGCGCTGTCCACAACGGATGAAGATATGGAGTCTAGATATATATTTAGACCATCTACCTTCAATGTCTGGCCAATCTGCAATTTCACATTCTCTCCAAGATCTGCCTGTACTGTCAATGCACTATCAGATGTCAATCCTGCAACACTGCCTGAAAGCATCAGTAATGTCATGACAACCGCAAACAAACCTGTCATCATATTTGTCTTTTTCATTTTAATCCCCCGGATGCATGATATATAATTTATCGCGCAACCATATGACTAGTAAAGTGAGTCCAATATATAATATTTGAGAGGTCCTTCAAACACAAAAAACGGACCAAATGGCTTTTTTTAGAATTTAAAGGCAGAATATTGGTCCAAATCCTATTTTGAATTGAACCATTCCGTCAATTTGACTTTCTTTATCTTTCCTGACTTTTCCCACTCGATTATTTTCTTTGCCTCAAGGCTCTGAAGCAATCTAACAAGCGTCGTTTTAGGTATGCCTGCACCATAAACAATCTTTGCCTGATGAAGATAAAACCCTTCAAATCTACCATTCGTAGCAGCATGTTTTTCCTGCTCATCCAAAAGGTAATTGACAACCTTCCGCTCATTCGCGCTTAATGCAGTCATTATATCTTTCTTTATGCTGTCCTTAGAAACGACATTTGAGGCATCATTATTTGTATCATCATTAACCACATCATCATTTACATCGTTTAGACTATTTTTTTTAGCTGCAGCATGTGCATGTTTTTTGTCATGAGGCCCTGCAACGTTTGCATTGTTTTTCTTCACATTTTTTTTATAAAAGATAAAATACCATGTTGACAAGACAAGTATGACAATGACGATGATTATTACCCAGATGGTGTTAGGATTGCTTGCAGAATATTTATCGAACTTCATAACAATATTTTTTGCAGATCCCTTATCTATATAGTCATCCTGACTTATCACGAAATCTCCTGCAGCGGCCCTGAATGTGCAGTTACCCATAGGAAGGAAATAAGCCTCTGCTATGCCAAAATTATCAGTCCTGAAATATCTCTGCTCTCCAGATAAAGCGACACAGTCTATCCTTACTGGGATGTCATTCAATGGCACATCATCCATATCAAGAATTTCAATTTTTCTAGAACCGACAGGGACAGCATCTAATTCTGCGCTCTTATTTGTATCGGCATTGATGCTTATCTTCCCATAATAATCAAATCCAGGAGTTGCAGGATTGTCTATGCCTATTGACAGTTCATAGAATCCTTGATATAAGGAGAATTTCAGGATATTATTTTTACCCACAACCTGGTTCCCTTCTGTCATATTTTGTGCATTGAAATCATATATGAAATATCTAGAATTATATCCATCAATATTTATGGCATTCACAGAAATCGTTATATCATATGTTTCCTGAGCAAGAACTACTGATGTCGATGACAAGAAATACAAAAATATGATTAATAGCCATCCCCCTCTCTTTTTACCCATAAATGCAATAAAGCAATGCATTTTTAATAGTTTATGGAAATATCATGCATACAGATCATAGCATGATATCTGCCCGAAAATACCTATCTAAGATCTCCCATCTCTTTTTTTGTCTTGCAAGCAGATACTCTTGACGCCAGCCCCTCTTCCTTAAACACATCTCTTATCCAATTTGCGAAATCATTCCTTTCAGGAGTCACATGATGATAGAATACATTCTCATCCATTGATTGCAGTCTATCGAAAAGATCTTTTATGGAATATATTTTTGATCCGTCATGAAGGATGAACTCTTTTCCTGGAGGACAATTTACTTCCGGCACCCTAGATTCTTCAACCCTTTTGTATATGATGGGTTTTTCTATGTTTTCTTTAACCACAGAAACTTTAATCAGCTCATCAGCATTAATTGACTCAGTATTGATGCCATTATAGGAATCCATCTCTTGCTTGCTGATAAACCCTTGCTCATAAGATTTTTTGACTGAATCTAAAGATTTTTCTGAAGGATTACTTGATGATTTATCCTTCAATAATAATTTTTCTTTTACAGAAGGATAATACTTTATAGATAATAATATTATCAGGACCAATATAACAATTAAACCTAAATATGCGAGCAGATGCCTTATGTTAAAATTTTCTATACCTTTTGTTTCCTCGACATATGGTATCAACGTATTCTCTGGATCGGCATAAAAAGTCGAATATTTGGTATTCACTGAATCCCCTGATTGGACAGACACTTTCAGAGTATAATATCCTTTCTGCAATCCGGAAGGCATCGGCATGTTGATGGATGATCCTTGAGTGTTAAGGGAGGAGAACGTGAATAATTCCTCGCCGGTGTCAGATACGAAGGAATATGTGATATTCACAAATTCATCTGTGTCGTTCAACGCTATAACTGGAATCAGGATTGTAGAGGCATTTATTATTGTGTTCATCTCATTGAATGATACACTGAATTCCGGACCATCAGACAATATCTTTATTATTACACTTATGCTTTTGGAATATTTTCCATTATCTACGACGACTTTCCCGACATATACGCCTTCAGCGGATCCTGAAGTGTTTATCAACAAATCAAACTCTAAATCCTCAACCAATTCATTTTTTGATACTGAAACCATCCTGATGAATTCTTCATCATTGCCCTCCACAGAGATATCATATGAAAGTTCATTATCTGAATCGGAGTATATCTTGATCCTTCTTGAAACGAATGAATCTGCGCTCATATCCTCTTTCAACAGATCACTCGAGAGGCTGAATGAATAACTCTCATTGGTTTGCTCTGAACCATCAGAACTGCTTCTCCTATCGCAAGCAACATACTCAGCGGGCTTGCCTGTATTGGCTCCGCAGATATTCACATCTATACATTCACGTGTGCCGCAACTCGTCCTAGTGAATGCCGTACATTGCCATTGAGGGATGCATGAACCTGTCACAGATACGCCTACATTGAATACTCCTGCATATGCCGCTGGAATAATAAATAGTGATATCATAAAAAGAATCGCAATTTCCATTTTAAATATAGAGGCATTCATCTTATTTCAATATCTTTAACATCTCTTTTTTGTTTGTGGTCAAGACTTTCCTGCTTAAAAAGTCTTCATTCAGCTTTTTGAATCTTTCTGAATATTTTTTCCTTATGAATTCGTTATTGAATTGGTCTTCAGGCATCATCTCTATCAACATACGGATGTCATGTGTTGATTTGGCTTCGGATATGGTATAAGGCGCCCTATTATTTGCCTTATCGCTTATCTGACGTGATACGCCCCATAACCTGAATCCTATATATACTATTGCTGAAAACACAAGCAATGCAATCACATATAGGTACGTACGATTGATTACAGTCAATGCGGCAGTCAAAAACCTGTCCTTAAATGTCGGTGTCACGATGAAATGGCCTTGGCCTCCTTCAGAAACGATCATAAAATTTACAGACCTCCTTATCTCTACACCCATAGGGATCTGACCAGAATTATTCAGTAATGGCCTGACTGCATAACTTAGAGTATATATTTTGCCGATTTCGGACACGTCTGGAGCCTTTATTATGAAAGTGAATGGGTTATCATAACTTTTTTTCTGGATGAAGAAATCGGTGGCATTAAGATATGCCACATCACCAGAAGATTCATATGTCAAGTTTATATCAAATGATGCATCATCGTTATTCTGGACTTTTATGGTGTATTCAAAAACCTGTCCCGGCTCAAGGAGTATCGTATCATTAGGAAAGAAAGGCGTTGCGACACCGAATGAAAAGACAGAAGAGGACATTAATACAGATAATATTAACACTATAAGCGCAAGTATATTCCACCTCTTCATAGGACAATTGAAGAGAGGTATATTAAAAAACTTTTCGGTATCAATTTATGGTCACTATCCATGAATTTGTCGACGTATAAGTACCGTTAGTTATGCCGTTCGGGACATCCAAGAATATATTGAGGTCTCTTGATCCCTGGACTGCAACAGAGCTTCCGCTCACAGTCACCGGAGTGTTGTTTATCAATGTCTGGCCTGTAGCTGCACTAGTTATGTTCACGCTAAAGTTTCCTACACCGATAAATGTCCCGCCATTTGCCAGATTATACGCAGTGACGTTTAATGAAGTTATTGCGTTGTTTCCGGTATTGTTGACTGTCTGTGGATTGTTCGATGCATTTACATCACTTTGTCCTGGAGAACCTGAAAATGTCAATGAATTTGTCTTCAATGATATGCCGTAGACATTGCCATTGGTGTATGTTTGTGTGACATTAGTCGCTAATGCTGATGCGCCATCAAATACTGAGGCATTTATTGTCCATGATCCTGGGAGATTATAATAATTTATAGTGATATTGCATTGGTATCTGTTCATTGTTGATGTTGAACCGATGACTTCGCATGATGATCCTGAACTTAATTCTACACCGCTCCTATTGATCTTCACCAATGCATTTGATGCGGGTATGTCTGATACCCCGTTAGTGTCTGATGCATTGAAGTAAAATGATACGACCTTTGTTGTCCCTTCTGTTGGGGTGTCTGAGATTGCATCCACTGAGACTATTACAGGGGCAGCATTTGAGATCGTCAATGACACGTTGAAGTATGCTGATGTTCCTGCAAATGCTGGAATGATGAATGGCAATGTTAGGATTGTGCAGAATGCCAAAAATATCGCAATCGATAATAATATTTTCTTCTCCATTTTCATGACCTCGAAATAAGCTGTCTTGTATATTGGTATATTAATTTGTATATTGACATACTAATATATAAAGATTTCGATTTTAAGCATAAGAGATAAACATTTATAAATAGATTCTTACATAATATATATTATTACTTACATAGTATATATCAGACCACATGCCTAGACAAAAAAACATGGGTTTAAGCGAAAAAGAAGCGATAAGGATACTTTCTGATAAATATGGGTTCAAAGAAAATGAACTAGGACGCATTCTAAAAGACAACTTAAGACTTCCCATTTCAATAATAAACAACGAAAAATTATCCCCGCTTGAGGCAATAGTAAAATACTTGCGTGAAAACAAGGAATTAACATACAAACAAATAGGAAAATTATTATCAAGAGATCCTAAAACACTTGCAGTAACGTATTCAGTCGCACAAAAAAAATCTTCTAGCAAACTAGTAATAAACGAAGACACTATATATATAGACTTCTCAATATTCAACAAACATCAAGACAAGAATCTGAGCATACTAGAGACAATTTGTTCTTCTCTAAAAGATAGCGGAATGCACTATAGCCAAATTTCTAGAATATTAGGCAAGAGCCAGAAGACAATCTGGACCGTATGCAAGAGAGCAGAAAAGAAACTCGGATTAGAAAAAAAGAATTCGAAGAAGGAGGAACATGAATAGGATAAACTTCATCCCTGAAAAGAGGAAGAACAGGTTTGTCCTATTAGCAGTCTTATTAGTAATATTATCACTAGAGGCAATATGGGTATTCAATCCGCAAATGCTCGGAATGACAGGCTTTGCAACATACGAGGAAACAAGCACATTAACTCTAAATAAAACATATTATGAATCCGGTGAAGAAATATTAGATATAAACTCGAAAATAACATTCTTATCTATAGATGCAGTCTTAAGAGGAAGAGGCGAGGCCATAATCTGGCTCGAATATGATGGTACTAGGATAATAATTGCAAGGTTAAATTCAGATAATACTCCAGAAAACATTGGAGATAATCTAATAACGGGCCTAGTAACAGATGAAATCACGGGCGAGACCATACAAAATGAAGTAATGGATGAGACAGAAGAGAACACAACAGAAAACATAACAATAGAAACAAATACGACAACAATAGAAGAGAACATAACAGAACAAACAACAGAAAACATAACAATAGAAACAAATACGACAACAATAGAAGAGAACATAACAGAACAAACAACAGAAAACATAACCACAGAAACAAACACAACAGAACAAATAATAGAAGACAATTCGACAACAGAAAACATAACCACAGAGATGACAACATCATTCGCAAACGAGTGCACAGACAGTTGCATAATGCAAGGCACGCCTCCATACAAACTAATTATTGAATTATCAAACGCGACAGTATATATAGAGAACATATACTATCAAATAGCGTATGAACCAATAATACAAGCAGGATTAATACCGAACATGACCCTAGATGCAACCAATAACATATTAACACTCAACCTTTCAGAATACTTCAACAGCACAAAGAAACCATCATATGATATGAGCGCTATAGAAACACAAACACTAGATATATCGATAACTGAAGATTTACTCCAAATAAGCATAAAAAATAATTCAATCTCAGAGAACATTGAAGCATACATATACGCGACAGATGGGGAGAATACAATAACATCAAATATATTCACAATATCTTCGATAGCATATACAGTTAACGCTTCAAATATAACAATTGAAACGACACAATATCCTGCAAGAATAAATGAGCGCGTAAAATGGGTCAAGACAATTAAATCAATTGAACAGGAATTGGAACTAAACATAAGTTTACCAATAGAAGCAGAAAATATAACCGTAACAAAGAAAACAAGAGAAAACAAAACATCAAAAGAGGAGGTTGTAAAAGAGATAATATCAAAAGAAGACAAGACGATTAATAAAGAAAATTTAGGCAAGGAGAAAAAACAAGATAATAACAAGGCAATAACAATAGCATCAGAACAAGAATTAGAAAAACCAACAGATACATTAGAATCATTCATCCCTCTAGAGGTAAATGAGACTATTGAAGATGTGGAGATAGAATATTATACAGAAGCACCAATAGCGACAGAAACAGTCATAAGCGATAACGTAAAAGAAGTAATGATTTCATCAGATACACATTATACGAGCGTCTTATCTTACGCGGACTTACCATCAGAAATATCAAGTGACAAATGGATAAAATTAACATGGATAATAAACAATACTGAAAACATCACAGATTTGAATATTACAAAAGAAGAATTGGAAAAAATAAAAACAAGTGGATTCGTAGAGAAAGAGATACCATTCACATCATACGATACCGACAATAATGGGCTGATAGACCGCATAGAATGGATTGCGCCGCACCTGAGCGAGCAGAAATTCATAATAATACTTATCACAAAAGCTGATCTGCTGGATGAAAACAGGACGTTCTTAGAACCGATATACGAATATGTCAAGGAAAAGGATGATGTATGGTTCAACGTGTCACAAGACCATTATATAAGAGTCACTTTCGAGAGGGCGCTCACATCAGCGAATGACATAACGATATACGCCAGAGCAGGATCTGGGGAAACATCAGGAGAAACATCAGGACAGGCGAAAATAATCGTTTATGAAGAAGGACAGAATATCTCTATTGCAGAATTCACCAACTTGACTGAAGAGAGATATCATAAGATATACCTTACATCACTAAATACAAGCAGCGATACGTTCGACCTGAAGATAATTGATGGTACAGTCGAACTAGACCACATAATAGACCCCACACCTATATATATTGTAAACTTCACTATGGCCGCATATTATCAGGACAGCATACCATTGCATAGCATCGAGGGAGCAAGAGGGATGCAATATGACAGCAGAGGATACTTGATAGTATCTTCAAATACTGATGATTCATTCACTATAATAGACATAAACAACCCTGAATCATTATCTATAATAGGAAGCATAAACAATTCGGCAGTGCCAGGATCCGTAGACGGAATATGGTTCGGGACGCTTGATGACACAAGAAAGATATTCTATGCACCAGCTCTCACTGATGATGAATTCAGCATATACAACGTTTCACCAGCCACGCCTACGCTCATGAACAATTCAGGTGCAATAGCTAACAACAGTGCAGGATATTATTCCATAGATGGAGTCTATGACGTGGCATATGCAGATATCGGCTCGAGCAGGTACGCATACATCTCTGCATCAGTAGATGACACTCTCAGTGTTTATAATGTGACTAACCCGCTCATCCGTCCTGTCGGATTATATTTCAGGAATGCCACGGCAAATCCTTGCTCAACAGATGAGTTGAGAAAATTATACGCCATCCCTGGAACGACCATATTGGTAGGGGCGTCCACGACAGATGACACTGTGAGCGTATTCAATATAAGCGCAAACGGGAACATAACTTGCCTTGCAAATTATACTGATACGACCTCTCCAGCATCTGTAGATGGACTGCAATATTTCTATTTCGAGAACAGCACAAAACTGCTTTACGTCCCTTCTCAGACAGATGGAGATTTGACGATACTCAACTTGACTGGCACAATAAACTCTGGGACAAACATCACTATAGCAGGATCTGTGGCCGGAATCACTAATGCTGTTTCAGTCGCGATAGGCCAGCTCCCTGACAATGGCAATAAGTTTGCATTTGTAGGGACGACAGTGAACAATGCTACGATAAGAATAGTCAATGTCACCAATCCCGCAAGTCCGACACTCTTCGCGACTTTAAATGTCACCGGTCTTGCAGGGACATGCACAGGAAACGGCGGATTCTATAGCATGTATGTAAAAGATAATTATCTGTTTGCTACTTCATCAACTGATGCATGCTTCTATTCAATAAAATGGTATAACACGACATACATAAACCCTACAAACGTCACTGCAAGGATAAGCCCGACAGTGTCAGACACGTCTATAAATCTTCAAGGATACTGCAACGCATCAGATGATGATGAAGTGTTCTACAATTATATCTGGTACAAGGATGGTGCGATTAACGTCTCTGGATCTACAGCACAAAACTACACTGCAGGCACAGAGTTCAACATCGCAAACATCTCCAGCTCTCAATTAGTCATAGGCCAAAATTGGACATTCAGTTGCCAGGCAAATGATACTTTAAATGTGAGCGACTGGGCGAACAGCAGCACAGTATTCATAATGAATGTCTCTCCGATTATGAAGCTCCTGCCAGTATCGGCACAGGACCCTATTGAAGGGAACAATAAAAGTGTACAATTCAACTTCACCGTTAATGATCCTAACGGAAATTCCACAATCAACATAAGTTCGGCAATAGTGAGAGTCAATTATTCTGGAATAGCACGCCAGAGCAGCGCATGTTCTGGTACAGCAATAAATGAAACTGCGCAGAATGTGAGCTGCAATGTTTCCATGAGATATTATGATCCGTTCGGAATATGGAGCATAAACATATCGATAAGAGACAATGACGGCAATTATGTCGAGAATTCATCCACTACATTCACATACAATGAATTGTCCGCGATACAGATAAACACCAATGGATTGGATGCAGGCACACTGACCATAGGACAGCAAGATGTCGCTCTGACTCCGATAATAGTCAACAATACCGGAAACTCCATATTTGTAAACATGAGCATATTTGCTGTCGACTTAACAAACAATACTGACAGGATCTCGACGAGCAACTTTGTCATCAATGTGACAGATAGTTCATTCGGACAATCACTGGTCAATAACACATACATCAATATAACAAGCTCTGGATTAGGCAGGAATAATGATACTGCAAACCGTAATGTGACATTATATGTATACTTAGATGTGCCATCAACCCCATTAATGGCAAGATATTACAAATCATCATCTAACTGGATAATACTCGCAAATAAATGATATAAATAAATGGCAGAAAGAAAAATAAAGAGAAGGATTATAAAAAAATCTTCGAGAATTTATCATAATTGATTAATTCTGGCAAAGGCCTCTTCTAATGTCAATAGCTCTTCCTTTCCAGAATGCATGTTCTTGAGCTTGATCTTCTGCTCTTTCAATTCTGTCTCGCCTATGAATGCAACGAATGGAATCTTCAATGAGTTTGCATAATCAAGATTCTTAGAGACGCCTTTTTCCATCAGGTCTATCTCGACATTCAAACCTGCTTCACGCAGTTTTGTCGTTATGACAAGCGATTCCTTGAATGTCTTTATAGGGATTATATATAATTGTGTGACTGACCTTCTCTGTTCGATTCCTGATAACTTTAACGCGTCTGTTATCGGCTCTAATCCGAAGCTTATGCCTACTGCAGGATAATCCCTTGCATTCTCTGCATACATCCCTATCATGTTATCATATCTCCCGCCACCACATATGCTTGATGTCATCTTAGAATCTTTCAAGAACCCCTCAAATACTGTTCCAGTATAATATGCGAGCCCTCTTGCGAGCGAAAGATTGAGCCTTATCCTTCCAGGATCGACAAATTTCAAGTAGGAGAATAATTCATCTAATTCATTCACCCCTTCAATGCCCATCTCTGAAGTCATCAATTGGCGCATATTGTTTATCATCTCTTGTGAAGTCCCTTCCATCTGGAATATCTCTTCAATCTTCTCTATTGATGTATCCTTAATTCCTTTCTCGAATAATTCTTTTCGTACTGCACCGATCCCTTGTTTCTTTATCTTATCGATGCTCACTATTACACTCTCACGTAATTCTCTCGGTATATCGCAATAATCCATCATCCCATAGAGCAACTTACGATTATTTACTTCAATATATGCGTCTAGCCCTAATTCCTTGAATGAATCCAATGCGAGAAGTATAAGTTCTGCCTCTGCCCTCACTGAGCCGCAGCCCGCTATGTCTACATCGCATTGCCAGAACTCCCTGTAACGCCCTAATTTTATCGGACCATCCCTGAATGCTCTGCCTATCTCATATTTCTTGAACGGCATCTTCAAGTTCGGGTTCAATGCGACGAATCTTGAAAAAGGGACAGTCAAGTCAAAACGCAGGCCGAGATCCCTGTTGCCTTGGTCTGTGAGCTTGAATATCTCTTTTGCTGCATCGCTCTCTGTACCTGCAGCGAATTTTGCTGTAAGGGTGTCAAGTCTTTCTATACTAGGAGTTTCAAGAGGAGAATAGCCATATCTCTGGAATATGCCGACTAACTTATTCACCATATCATCCCGTATTATCTTGTCCTCAGGAGGGAAATCTCTCACTCCTTTTGCCATCTCTATTGTCATAGTAATCAACTATCTTATTCATTTATATATTTGACGGACTTAATTTCATTAATAATTAACTTAACTGCCTCTTCAGGAGTTTTTGCTTCCAAACATTTTAACCTTTTCCGTTCATCAATAAATGTATCAGCTAATTTTTCGCTCCAACCGCCGACACCAGTAATGCATATTATAGGTATATTAGATTGATATGCTATCGCAATCTCAGTCAGAGTTCCTGATCCGCCACTTATAGCAATTATTGCATCACAACTATTAACCAAAACAAATTCTCTTCCTCCACCACGATCTATTCCAGTGGATATTATTATGTCCGTAAAATCTTTTCCATAAATATCCTTATCTTTACCGTATGTTACGCCTACAATCATTCCTCCTCTACGTTTTGCTCCTCTAGCAGCGGCGGCAGATAAAGAATCATAATCTTTTTCTGCGCCATAAACTACAATGTTCCCTGACTGCGCGATTAATTCGCCGATTTTCTCAGCCATCTCCTCAAGTTTTTTTGTATATTTCAAATCCTCTGCAGACCCCATAACACCTATTTGTAATTTTCTCATTTTATTTACCTCCATCCAAACGCATTATTTTTCCTATCTTATTCAAATCAAATCCACCCTTCGACAATTTCTGTATTAATTTGAGGTAGTATTGATTACATATTTCTGAAACTGTTTTTTCATTTTCTTTAGGAATACTTGCCCAGCCTGATAAATTTTCAGAATAGGGAATATATGTTTTTATTCCTAAATCATTACTAACTGCACGGCCATCAATTCCGAAAAGATCTCGCATTTCAATCCATTCGTAGAAATCGAATAAATTCAGTACAGTCAATTTTCTACTATTGTTTATTCTCTTGTTTGCTTCGTTGCTAGAAAATCCTAGATATATCTCTTCTATCTCTAATCCGTTCCTTTCTAACATGTTGCTTACATCTAATAGTGTTCCTCCCTCAAAGGCACCAACATCGGCTAGAACAATTTTTTTATATTTTTTTAAGGAATTAATCTGTTCTTCAATTGGCCTATACCCTTGTCTTTCAGATATTGTTATATTTCCGGTTTTTGGATCAGTCAATCTTGTAACTTCCAAATATTCATCTGCATTCGTTAAATATACTTTATCCAGACTAATTATAGGATGGCCTGTTAATTGTATAATATTTTCAAGTTCTTTCGATACTGTATTAGCATCAATCGCCGTTTTTCGTATATTATCAGGGATATATTGCCAGAACCTATATAGAAACTCATTTTCTAAAAACTTAATATCTTCTCTTAAAGAATCACTCAATTTGTACCCTATTTTTCTTTCTAGCGTTTCAACTATATCTTTAGTTACAAGATAAGTGAATACAACCAGTATCCTGCAACACCTTAGCCTCCAAATATTCACTATTTTTTTGTTGTTTGTCTTCATTCATTTTCTTCTCCTCCATATTTTTTTAAATGGGCATCCGCCGGGAATCGAACTCGGGCCTCAGGCTCCACAAGCCTGCATGCTACCATTACGCAAAAAAAGTCTTTGACTTTTTTGCGTCCCAAAAATTTACAGATTTTTATGACACCACAAATGCCATATAAGAATAAATATGCTGCAATCAAGAATAATTTTTTTATATAGAATAATCTAAGAATATCTTTATCTATGATGAACTAAACCAACACTTCTTGTGTTTTTGTCCTCAAACAAGCTTCTCATAATATTAGGATATTTCCCAATTATATAAAACTTTCGGAACAAGAACAAAATAGTTGATGGAAAAGTTTATATGTGGCGCAGATATTCTCTCAGCATGGGTAAATTAGCGGATGATGTCAATAAATTGCATGAAAAGATAAGCAGAATGACTGTGGAGAAAAAAAGGAATTTTGCGTATAAGGAACTTGCCAATTTCGTGAACGCCCATGAGTCCTTGCGAAAATTTACTGTTCCCGTCGCATCAAATGTATACGTGAATGAAAATTTGATTCTTATCCTTATGAAAAATGATCTTTCTCCAGCAGCAGACGAGCCTCCTCCAGAGATGATGGAGAAAAGTGATAAGATGGAATATAAATCTCAGCTTATGGACTATCTTTCTAGATGGGGCATATTCAAGGATCGAGACATTTCTTCAAACACATACTATCTATTAGCACAATACTGCTATCATAAGTCAAGAAATGGAAACGCTTGAATTAATGGGAACGCTTGAATTCTTACTTGTCATATAAGCATTTTATATCATATTATCATTTTTGTCATGAATAATTACATATTAGGGAAATATACTTACAATATATGTTTCTATACTTACATATTTTAAATATAAAGACAATATTTATAAAGACAAATACCTACAAATTAAGAATTTTAACTCACAAGCATTCAGAATGCAGCAAGACCCTTATGTAAAATTCTTGAACTCCCTTTCAAAGAGGGAACTGATAGATATATTAATCTCAGAAAAGCAGGAAAAGATACCTATAACGATATTTCTTAATGGGCTAGCGCCACTTGAAAGCGTAGTCAAGCACTTGAAAGAGAACAGGGGGATGACTATCCAGAAGATCTCTGAAAAACTCAAGAGAAGCAACAAGACAATATGGACGACATACAACAATGTGAAAGGGAAAAGACTGGAATATAAGGATACACAGTACAATATCCCGTTGTCTTTCTTCGCAAAAGATACCAGCATATTGGAGACGGCAGTCTATTACCTCAAGAAAAATCATGATCTTACACTCCATCAGATAGCGATCCTACTCCAACGCGACGATAGGACTATCTGGACAATATATCATCGGGCATTGAAAAAGAATGGATAAACAAAAATTGATGCAGGAAAGGGAAGGCTTCATCAAGCTAGTCGATGGACTAGATAGGCGCGTAAGAAAAGGAGAAATGAAAAGGAATGAAGCAGATTTCATGATCAAGAGCATAACAAAAGGCAGCACGGCAAAATCATACATTTATGAATTGAATAAAAAGATAAATTCTATAAAGGAGAAGGAACCGAAATTCAGGTATAAGAATCAAGTAATCTTGTCGGCAGCGATAGTCATGATGTTCTCGATGTTATTCTATTCATTTATGGAGCCATCACTGACTGGATTTGTGACATTTGAACAAAACACAGAATATACATTCTCCGTAGACCAAAATTACACTGTAGGCACGACAGAGTACTATTTCAACATCATCGCGGACAGCAATAACACGAACAACCTTACAAGCATACGTATCGCCGGAAAATATGATGGGCAGTTCGTCATGAAACTCACATCCGAAATCGGAGGAACAACAACAGAGTATGTCATATACGAATCCGTGGAAACTAAAGGATCGGGGAACATGATGAACCTGATAACAGGATATGCTGTAAGGAAAGAAAGGGAGACAATAGGCATAAATGACACAATCATAGGCATCAACGACACGATCACAGAACCGAATATCACTGAGCGTGAACCAAAAATCGATGAATCGGCAAATGAGACCAATCAAACGATTATAGACATAAACATCACGACGCATATTAACGAGACAGATAGCAATGAAACCATCAATCAAACCATGAACGGTACAGAAACAATAATGAATATCACAGAAGCATTTTCCATGATAACAGACGGATGCATGGACACATGCGACATCGACATTTCACCATACAATCTCTCTATAATAATTGAAGTGACAGAAGGAGAATTCTACCTAGAGAAGATAATCTACACCCAAAAAATAATCAATCAACCCCCAATACAAATAAAAGATATATCAGATGTTTACGGGACTGCAGATATCGACCTGTCTGAATATTTCTATGATCCGGAAGGGGAAGACCTTGATTATGATTTCATGAGCAATGAAGAAGTAGACTATTCATTGGACAACAACATCTTGACAATAACGCCAATCTCACCATACCCTCAAGAATTCTATATATACGTGACTGATGGTGAAGAAGTCAGTGTAAGCAACACATTCATAGTATATTATAATGCGTCAAATTTGACTTATATTTTTGCTGATGAAAACTATGTGAGATACAAAGAAGACGCTGTCTTGAGAGGATTAGAAGAGCCGAAAATCATAGGCAAGCAAGGCAAGAACTTGAGCATTGTCGCCACAAGGAAAAGCATCGTAAGCTATGTCGATGAGTATACAGATGAATTGGATCTAGGGACTGTAAAGAAGAGGATAAGATATGAGATCCCTGTCAATGCAATAAACGGAAGCGACATTATTCCATTAGCTGTGGCACGGATGCCGAAAATCGTGAGCATAGAGTTCTCCAATGATGAGAAGCTTGATGCAGTAATTGGCGGAGAGGACAGGTTTGAACCGAAACTTTTCATGGGCAAATGGGATAGGGAAGCGAAACTGAATTTTTACCTTGATGAAAATATGCCGCAATCATACAATACATACAATAATACAATCAATCTTACGTATGATGATTACAGGATTGATGTAAGGACAATCGGGATTGATGGTGTCAATGGTGCAGGAGGGATGGAGTTTGATATAGTCCTTGATTCATTGCCGTCAACAAACACTTTCGATTTCAACATCGATTCAGAGAATCTTTCATTCTATTATCAGCCGCCGCTGGATATTGAGCTGGGGAATAGTTCCTGTAATGCCACAGACTGTGAAGGACGTCACAGGCCAGAGAATATTGTCGGAAGCTATGCAGTATATCATTCATCAAAGAAGAACAATGAATACAAGACTGGAAAAGCATTCCATATATTGAGACCATTAGTTTATGATGCGAACAATGACACAGTATGGGCAGACATGCATATAGATTCCGGTACTGGTGTCATGACATTGACAGTCCCGCAGGAATTCTTGGATGATGCCGTTTATCCTGTAAGAATTGACCCTTCAGTACTGGGGTATAATACTACGGGAGGCTCCACGCAAAAATTAGCCGATAATGACGGATGGGGGGCATTCAATGATTATAGGGCAGGGAACGATTATTTGGGAGCCGATGGGACTTTAATAGACATCTTTGCGTATATGGAGGCTGATGCGAATTATGACGTCAAAGGATTCGTAAATCTTAAAGATGATCCAGGAACTGATCAGCATTCACAGGTTGATTATGGAGAGAGTACAGGAACAGACAGACGTGCCGCATGGATCAGAATAACCTTGAGTGGCGCATCCATATCCAGCGCATCGACATATGTCCTTAACATGTTGGGCTCAGGAAACTCAATATATAATGGTTTTTCATTTACAGAAATACGCATATTTTATGATTCAAATTCAGCGAATGTATATGGTGACGCTTCAAGCAGGAAAGATTATACTGCCCCAGAAGATCCTTGGCCATTCACCCCAACCACAGACAATTTTCAATTCTCCATATATGTCACATATAATCCTTCATCTACTGCGCTTCCTCCGAATGTCACGAATTTTGGCGGCGCAACAACTAATTTCACAGGATACAATTCAACACAACTCTATAACATAACGAACGTCACGTTAGATATGCCCTCATACGGGAGAATTAGGTGGAAAAATGGAATAAATGTTTCAGGAGCAAACTTCGACTCTCATGTAAAGATGGGCACTGGATGGATTTATGTCAATTCTTCTGGGTTGCATTCATCAATAAATAGCTCTGCGAACTTAACAATATACAATGCGCCATATCCTAATCTTGTAATCTTGAAAGACGGAGTCCCTTGCACAACATGTGCGCTTCTAAATCATTCTGGAAACAATTATACTTTCAATGTCACAAGTTTCAGCAATTACTCATTGACGATGAATGTCACATTGGTCAATCCTACTAATAGCAATACTTCCGTCATCTCTCCAGTATTCTTCATCTCCAATATAACTGACATCAATGGAATTGTCAACGCCACATTATACACCAACGAGTCTGGAAGTTGGGCTGCTAAGGAGACTAGATGGAATGGCGAAGTCGCTTGGAACGATAGTGGCTTGCGTGCATTGTATCATTTCAACAATGAGTCGGCATTCGGAGAGAATGATACTTATATCCGTGATTGGTCCGGGAATGGCATCAATCTTTCATGCAGTGGCACTTGTCCCCCTTATGCTTCAGGCAGATTTGGTCGAGCGCAGTATAAGCAACCGACTTATACTGATTTCTCTTATCCTGATAGCGATTACTTCACTAACTGGACTGCTTTGACTGTAATGGCATGGATCAACCCTTTGCGCAATCAGTCTATACAAGGTGGTGAAGGCGGAGAAATTGTCAGTAAGAGAAACGACGGGACCGTCAGCGGTAATTACGAAATGTTTTATCTGGCCATTGGTACAGATAATGCAGTATATTTACATGTAGTGAATTCGACCAACAATGGTGGACACTATGCGGCAGGTTCTGTAAATTCTACTCCTGCAGGACAATGGACCATGATAGCCGGCAGATACAACGGAACACATGCAGATGTCTTCGTCAATGGAGTCAAAAATAATACGGACGTATACGCACTCTCCGGACCATTACTGGACGGCGATCAAGATTTTTATATAGGATGGAATGATTTCAACGGATCCATAGATGAGGTGGCAGTATGGAACAGATCACTGAGCGACACAGAAATCTTGACGATATACAATTACACTAGAACAAAATTCTATCCGGTATTCCAGAACCGCTCTTTATCCCCAGGCAATTATACTTGGAATGTGCTTGCAGTAGATAATGCGACAAATTATGCATGGTCCGCAAGCAATTTCACATTCATTGTCATACCACAGATATTATCATCAAGGATTGCTCCGACTACGGCATACGCGAATGATACATTATTGGGATACTGCAATTCCAGCGCTTACAATGACACATATCCATACAGCTATAATTATAGATGGTTCCTCAATGGAGCATTGAACACCTCGGGGACATATGGAGGATATAGCTTCTGTTATCAGGAAAGTGCAAATGTCTCGACGACATGCGGGGGATTGAGCACTGGAACATATTACACTGCCGGAGTTTGGACAAATGTGGGATACACATATGATGGAAACTGGAGCACCACTGCTTCTGCAAATGCTCTAGGATCATATTTTTATGTCAACTACACCAAACCATTGAATGCAAATAATGGCAGCCTTTGGCAAGTGAGAGCTTGGGGTTCAGCAACAAATTATTCTATCCCGCAAGCTTGCTGGAATCAAGCGCCATTGATGTTTCAATATGCGTATGTGGGCATAGGACCAACACAAACACTTTATTGTTACAATGGAACAGCATGGTACAATATAGCCAATGCAAGTGTCAATAATAGATTCTATGAAGAGGCAATGTATTGGAATGTGAGTATCCTGCCTGGAGTGGAAGTCAATGTCGCGAATATCTCATCATCACTTCTTGCAAAAGGACAGAATTGGACATTAGAATGCACAGCAAACGATAGTATATATGTGAGCAGTCCATTGAACAGTTCTGTATTGACAATATCTGGGTTTTTACCGAATGTCACAAGCATAATTATAAACTCTTCCGACGGGACAAATTATTCTAACAAGAACCTGAATGTTTATTTTAATCAGGCAGATATAGATGGCGATGCAGTTTACAATAATACTGATTGGCGGCAGAATGGGACATCTGTGGCGACAATAAATATGCCTTTCAATTATAATTATTCTAACGTCAAGGATTATACTACTTATGGAAATAATGGTACAAAATATGGATCGCCAGTATTTGTCGGTGGAAAAGTCGGAGGAGCATATAGGTTCAACACTACAAATTATATAAACATATCAGGAAACACAAACATAACAAATAATTTCACCCTCGCATTTTGGATAAACACATCAGGAAATGATGGATGCATAATAAGCCAGGGCAACAGCACAATGTATCAATTGCATCTCATAAACAACAAAGTAAGGCTCAGAGTCATAAACGGCACAGGGATATATGAAAAGAACAGTACAAAAACTTTCCAGAACAATACATGGCAGCACATAGTCATATCAAGAACCAACGCATACTATATATTCATAAATGGTTCATTCGACACGTCTTTGAGTTTTGCCCCGTTGACATCTATAACAGGAGACATCATACTAGGGGGGTGCAATGCTTCGGGCGTCAATGCATCAATAGATGACCTGATAGTATCTAATAAATATTATTGGACAGCGATGTATTCGTATTATTCAACACCTTCAACACTTCACAGGACATTAAGCTCTGGAGATACGAATCGTGGAGACATATGGAGTGCATGCGTTACAGCGACTGATTCTGATGGGGAATCAACCGGATGCAGCAATAATCTCACTATCCTCAATTCTGCACCAGATATGGGCACATCCACTATAAGTCCGTCCGTAGCATATACTAATGACACATTGGAAGGAAAATGCTTAGGCGCAGACTCTATTGATGGCGATGATACATTAAGATATTATTATAGATGGTTCCTTAATGGCGCACTTAATAACAGCGGCGTGACAACATCATATTCTCCTTCATTGGAAGATGTTTCAGTAAATAACCTGACTGCAACAGTAGTGAGAGGACAGAACTGGACATTCGAGTGTACAGCCAATGACAATGAGCTTAACAGCTCCCCTATGAATAGTTCCACAGTCATGATATTACAGCAATTGACAGTGACACTTCAGAATCCGAATAATGGCAATAACACCCTGACATCGCCAGTGTCATTTGTGAGCAACGCAACAGACGAGTATTACGTCATCAATATGACTCTTTACACTAATGAATCAGGGACATTCGCTCCTGTAGAAACAAGATGGAATGGTGAAGTGCAATCTAATATGAGCGGTCTTGTTGCATTATGGCATCTCAATAATGAGTCTGCCTTAGGAGAGACA
>CAZQDS010000001.1:0-81880 GCA_964591655.1 uncultured Methanosarcinales archaeon | reverse complement strand
AAGGGAACTTGCCGGTCTTCAATTCCACGGGGACATATAATTTTTCAGATTTTTCTGAAGGGACATCATGCACTTCCAACACATCAATTATGCCAGAAATATTGAGTTTCTCTGACTTGAAATATTGTTCAGAGATTATTTTCGGAGTGAGCCTCTCCCATAATTCTTCACCAAGCACGTTATTTTCCTTTACGAATTCCGAAACATTCAATGCCCGCACCTTTGCCTCTTCCTCGAAATCTGGCCAGTACTCATTGAACAAATCCAACAAGCTTATCTCGAATGATTTCAATTCTGCCTTATTCATGATTATCGCATTGCGCAAGAATTTAGAGAATCCTCTCCTATAAACATCGAAAATATCGGCGTATTTATCAGAATTTATCGATTTGACAAGGTCCTTCTCGTTCTTGTTTATGAATTCGTGAGTTATGTGCCAGACCTTCCCTTTAACCAAGGCCTCTTTGGGAGGCTCCTTTACTTCTAAAACGGCGCTTATGAAAAGCTTTCTAGGACAATAAATGTATGAAGAAAGCTGGGTTGCGTTGACCATCATACAAAGAAGAACGTGTGCTTTAAATAATTTTGGGGAGGATGGCTAGTGAATAGATTTATGAAAACATATATAAATCACAGGGTCATAAACATGTTTGAGGTGGGCAATGGAAAGTACGCTATTAGAGAAATCGACATTTCTTTGGACGTATCCTGCAAAGGAGATAATTAAGAAAGTTTCTGGAGAGAAAATATTGTTCCAATGCAGATTAGCAGAGGACTTAGACCACAAAAACCTAATCATAGAAGTATGGACAAACCTTACTGGAAGATATCATGGGCACGACATGCATCAGAAAGACGGAAATTACACTCTTGAGATGACATGCCATAACACAGGATTCTTCAAGGCGACATTCAGGTGGAGACACAACGAGCATGAATACTGGCATTGGATATATGGGCCTGACGAGAAGGATTTCGCAGAAATACAGGTCGACCCTGATTATATCGATGAAAGCATCGTCTATAATGCGTTCATAAGATTCTTCGGGCAGAAAGAGATAGATGGGAAAGGAAAAGTAAAATTCGGTCATTCGGGAACATTTGACGACTTGAAATATAAGCTAGATAACCTGAAAAAGATGGGTGTAAAGATACTTTACTTGAATCCTATACACCCTATAGGAGAGCTTTACAGGAACTATAATCCTCACGACCAATTCCCCTCATACATGCAACCAGGATGCCCTTACAGCATAAGAGACTATAAGGCAATAGACCCTGAATCTGCTATCGACAGGGATCATTCTCAAGGACCTCATGCATCACTGTCCGACCCGATGAAAGAATTCAGAGAATTAGTCAAGGAAGCGCATAAGAGAGGATTAAAAGTTTACATGGACCTCGTCTTCAATCATACAAGCCACGACTTTGTCCTACAAAGGCTTCATCCAGAATGGTTCTTATACAAAGAGGACATAAAAAGTGTTGAAGCTCCATATCTATACCCTGAAGATGCCAAGAAAGGCAAACCTTGGGGCGATGCACGATTCACGATGTGTCCATACGATCATGGATACTGGTGGGAAGATGCTGCGCAACTCAATTGGAACTACAGGATTCCCGACGGAGAAAATACTCCTCCAAAGAATCCCACAATAAAAGAGATGTATACATATTTCAAATCCATACCGAAATATTGGATCAAACAGATGGGCATAGACGGATTCAGATGCGACGTGGCATATCGCGTACCTCTTGACTTCTGGAAAGAATGCATACATGAGGCGAGAGAGTTTGCAAAAAAGGAGCACCCAAAAAACGGGTCGATAACTGGCGACGTCGTCTTCATTGCAGAATCATATGTCGACGACATACCTGAATTGCTGGAAGCAGGATTCACATCTGTATACGGAGACTTTTCCAACAAATTATACAATGTCGAGACATTGAAAGGATACTTGGATTACATGTACAATATTTCAGGAAAATTCTTCCCCGAGAATTCAAGATTCTTCATATTCCCTGAATGCCATGATTTCATCAGGAACACAAAAAAGCTCCTTGGACAGCTCAGCAATGACCAGGTCCTGTCAGAGAGGGCGAACAAGAGCAGATGGGTAATAACAGCGACAATCCCTGGAATACCGATGATATTCAATGGTTTCGAAAAATTAGAATGGCAGCCAGTGAACTTATTTTCATATAGCAGCATCGACTGGGAATCGGATAAGGACCTGAAGAAGTACATAATAAAAATCAACGAGATAAGAAACAAGCATAAAGCATTGCAAAAAGGAAAATATATCTATGTGCCGACGAGCCAAGGGATAAACAGTGCTTCACAATTGTTCAGTTTCCTGAGGATATACGAGCAGGAAAAGAAAAAAGAGACCATGCTCGTCTGCGTTAATATGGACTTGCACAGCAAAGCGGATCTCGTCCAGATATTCCCTCCTGAAGATTCAGGCATTGATTTCTCCAAAAAATATATCCTGAAAGATCTCATCACGAACAAGAGATACATACGCGAAGGGAAAGAGATATCAATAATCCTGGAGCCTGGAGAAAGCCACATATTCCAGGTGATGCAGTGATGAGAAAAAAATTCAAAAAAAAAATTGAAAAAGCCAAATCAAAAAAACAAAATCGGGCTTGGATAATCTCTGTCGACATGGGATACGGCCACCAGAGGGCCGCATATCCGTTGAGAGACATCGCGTTCGAGAGGATGATCACTGCAAACAGCGATAAGATGGTCTCTCTTAAGGATCATAGATTGTGGGAGCAATCGAGAGAGTTCTACGAGTTCATATCCAGGCTGAAGAGAATCCCTTTTATCGGAAAAGTCGCATTCGGGTTCTACGATAAATTCCAGGAGATAAGCCCTTTCTTCCCTTTCAGGGACTTGAGCAAGCCGAACTTCAGCGTCCTGAGATTAAAATCATTGATAAAGAGAGGATTGTGCGGGAGCATAGTGGATTATACGTCAAAAGAAAACATCCCGGTAATAACTACATTCTTCATACCGGCAATGGCATTCAATTATGCAAAAAGGCCCGTGTACTGCATAGTCACTGACACAGACATAAACAGGGTGTGGGTTCCTGATAACCCGGGAGAATCTACAATAACTTATTTCAGCCCTTGTCGCCACATAACGCAAAGACTTATGCAATACGGTGTGAAGCAAGAAAATATAGTCGAAACAGGATTCCCGCTGCCTAAAGAGAATATAGGCCTAAAAAAAGAGATCGTAAAAAAAGACATATTGTCAAGACTGGTGAATCTCGACCCGAAAGAGGCATTCTTCTTGAAATATGCCCCCTTAGTAAAAGAGCGTATCGATAAAAATATAGACATTAAGAAAATACAAAAATACAAGAATCATCCGCTGACATTGATGTTCACTATAGGCGGAGCAGGCGCGCAGGCAGAGATAGCCGATAAGATAATCGACTCATTGAAAGAGAAAATGATCAAAAAAGAGATCAGATTAATCGTTTCTGTAGGGACAAAACTAGACTTGAAGATGCGTTTTGAGAAGAAATCGAACGATCTTGAACTGGGAGAGATGTTTGAGATAATATTTGCCTTAGATAAAAGGACTTATTTTGAAAATTTCAATAAGGCATTGCGCACTACAGACATACTATGGACGAAACCTAGCGAGATGTCATTCTATACTGCACTGGGGATACCGATAATAATCGCGCCGCCGATAGGCGCCCACGAGATAAGCAATAAGGAGTGGCTGGAGCATATCGGATCAGGATTCATACAGAAAGAGCCAGAATATGTGAACGAATGGCTATTCTACTGGCTCGAGGATGGACGGTTTGCGAATGCAGCCATACAAGGGTTCATTGATGCGCCCGTGATGGGGACTTATAACATAGAAGAATATATTTTTAAAGAAAAGATTTAAATATGAAACGACCGGTGAAATAAGATGACAAAGGAAAAGGCCTCGAAAAAGAAAGCGGGAAAAAAGCCAATCAAAAAAATCCATAACATAAATTCTAAATTGGATCAGATAATCGCCATGCAAAGAAAAATGCTGAAGGAAGAGTATAAAATAGAAGAAGAAGAGCAAATTCTGGAGAAAGAAGAGAGAAAAACAGGGACGGACGAATTGAAGGGCAATAAAGAGCTGAATAAGATAGAAAAAGAGCTCCAGTCCAAAGAGAAAAAGGAGGAAGAAGAGTTATTGAAGCTCAAAAATCTTGAAGAAGAGATAAAGAAAGAGGTCGGCGATCATCCATTAAGGAAAATCGGATTGAAAGACATAATAAAAGGGCTCGTCGGTGCGTTCATAGGATTGGCAGTCCATTACACTTTCACATACGGAGTGGAGATATCAGAGAATCTTGACATAACACGCGCAACATTCTTGTTCGTCCTGTCGTTCTTTGTAGGACTGATGTTCATATATGCAACAGGATTCAGGAAGATAAAGGATCCGAAGATACTTATTTTCATGCCCGTAAGATTATTGATATTATATATTGCATCTATAATAATGTCAATATTTGTGCTTTACATATTCTATCCTGATTTTGGACACGAATTTACGGAATCATACAAGATGGTCGCAGGAGTGTTATTGGCCGCAGTTGTCGGTGCATGCACTGCAGACTTGATAGGGAAGGAGTAAAAGAAAATGGCTGAAACGACAGATAAAATATTAATGAGGCTTTTAGATAATATCATAATACTTGGACATGAACACATACTGGCAAATTTTAGGGATAAAGAAAAGATATTCGAATATATGAAAACGAAACAGCAACCAGCATTGGTAGAAATAGACAAGGTATGTAGGATACATTTCACAAAGGTATCTGGGGAGCAAAAGAAAGATTTTTTGAAAATAGTTGAACAGGTAGCAGCATATAAAGGGATAGTTGATCTCATACTAAAGGACCCCGATAAACACATGCTTATAAACAGGATGCTTGAACGCATGAACGAAGCATATGAAAATCTTAAAGATGCTATAGAAATATATAAAAGAAAAGATTTGAAGCTGGCTGCCTAGGGATTTTAGGCGCAAAAATTTATAAATATCCATTTATTTCTTCCTGAGAATGGCAAATAATTCTGCAATAAAGGATAAGGCAAAAGAGGATGTCAAGGACGGCACTAGCTTCAGCTACAGCGAGCAGATAAACAGCGTCCTTGAAGATGAGAATAAGATACTTAGGGAAGCAGTTAATTCTTTAAGAGAGGAAGTCGAGAGATTCAAGGCGCCCAGCCTGATGGTTGCAGAAGTCTCAGAATTAGTGAATGACCATGCGTTGATAAAAATCCCGAACGGGAACAAGTTCTATGTGAGTGTCTCAAAAAATGTCAAGATAGAGGCAGGAGATTCTGTTCTTGTGGAGCAAAAGAACCTCAACATAGTGGATAAGATCTATGTATCTAAAAATTTTGATGTAGAAAGATTCGTCATAATAGAGAAGCCTAAAGTCACATGGAATGAGATAGGCGGACTGAAAGAGCAGATTGAAGATATAAAAGAAGTGATAGAGCTGCCATTGACACATCCTGAACTTTTCAAGAAGATAGGGATACATCCTCCTAAAGGGATACTGTTGCATGGTCCTCCTGGAACAGGAAAGACTTTGCTTGCGAAGGCGATAGCCAACTCCACCAATGCGACATTCATCGAGATAGTCGGTTCTGAAGTCGTGCAGAAATTCATCGGAGACGGTGCAAAATTGATTAAGGAGATATTCTTGCTTGCAAAATCGAAGGCTCCTTCAATAGTCTTCATAGACGAATTAGATGCATTATGCGCCAAACGGATTGAATTAGGCACTTCCGGAGAAAGAGAAGTGCAGAGAACATTCATGCAACTGCTCGCAGAACTCGATGGATTCAAACCTTTGGATAATGTTAAGATAATAGGATGCACAAACAGGAAAGACATACTCGACCCGGCAATATTGCGGCCTGGGAGGCTTGACAGGCTCATAGAGGTTCCTAATCCTGACATTGAGGGGATGAAACAGATATATAAGATACATATGAAAAATATGCCGTTGGACAAGAAAATGAATATGTCAAAAGTGTATGAAATGTCAAAAGAAATATCCGGTGCAGAGATAAAGGCAGTAGTCACGGAAGCGGGATATTTTGCAATAAGAGATAATAGAGAGATAGTGAAAGAAGAAGACTTCGTAAATGCGATAAACAAGGTCCGTAAGGGCGAAGACAAATACGGGAATGAGTATATAGAGATGTTCGGTTAAAAAGATAAAAAAATCAAAAAAATAATTCTTCAGATATTATTCTTCTATGGTTTTCCAGGATAATCCTAACATCTTGGCCTCATCTACTTTGCGTACTGTTGCCGTGAAATGATATGATTCTGCATTTCCGCATACTGCCGTAACCAATTCATCCGATGTCGTCAGTTTAAAATTGTCAATAATCACATCATGCACTTGCCCGTAGTATGCTGTGGCCAATTCCTCTTCTGATGGCGCTTTCACAAAAGTGATGTTTCCTGCTTCATACCATTTTCTCCAGGGAGTCTTGACGCATTGCAATGGTTGGAACATTATTTTTGCTTCATAGTTCTTCTGGTTGAACTCATCCCATCTTCCGTCTATTATCGCGCCAATCACTTTTCCTTTATACACAGTCACGAGTATTTCATGGTCTGTGATGACTTGTGCATTCATCATCTTGCTCCTGTCGCCATAACCGCCGGCCGCGGATCTGAACTCATATTTCAAAACATATTGCACAGGATAGCTCTCCAGAACGAGCATATCCACATATTCCAGTTCTGAGCCGTCATACTTATACGTGGGCGCATTTCGTATCCACTCTTCAACAAGCGTTTTCAGTTCGGCTTCCGGAAGGTCATATATCGTGTTGACGTATGACTGCATCGCTTCGAACACTAAACGAACATTATCAGGATAATATTCTAGGAAGTATGGCTCTAACACGACAACTTTCGAAGTGTTGCCGAAATTTACTGCTAACTTTGCATCACCGACGTCTGCCACAGTCACTTCCGGAGGCGCATACTTGTTGTCCATGCCTAAGAAATCCTTATCATTGAATAATTTCACCAGATAAGCATACTCTTCTGGAGCTATTTTCCTCTGATATGTTTCGGTTATTTTGCCTTCTCCAGAATAAATAATGTATGTGATCTTATCATCGTGTATTGTTATTGTCTGTTTTGCCATCTCTACAGGAACAAATCCGCCATATGTCTCGAACTGGAATATGGCCCCTTCAGGTATTTCCTGATTCTGTGTTGTGCACGCAGACAAGACTACTGCGCCCAATAAAATAAATATTAATAGTGTTCTTTTCATAGCTCTCACCATCAATTAGGATAAATCAAGCATATAAATATGTTATGATAGATTTTAAAATGATTGAAGTCAATATTCAAGAGGTTAATTTTATAAACATTCGAGGATTCTATTAATTGTGCGCGATGAGGTTGTGAACACCCGATGACCGATTCGAAGTCGGAATGATTGACGGAAGTAACTGCCGAGCGCACACTTAATACTACGCATTTTAACTTCTTATTAGTAGTGATAAAATGGAAACTTTTTTAAAGGATAATTTATGCCTTAAAACATGAACAGAATATCTTGTGATACATCCATGGAAGATATAGATGAAAAAGTGAACGAATACTGGGATGGATTAGTCTACGATATAACAAAAATAGACATACCTAAATATATGAACATCCTCAAAGACAGGTATGGAGTGGTTCTCGAGGAATATGAGAACATGATGTCAGGAGATATACAACTCACTCCCGAACAAGCAAAAGAGATATACGATTATGCATACAAGACAGGATTATATAAGGACTATAACCCCATACAAGAATATTACAGGAGAGAAGTCTTGAAGACATTGACAAAAAAACTGCAAAACAAGACAATCATAGATCTAGGATGCGAAGATGGACGAATAAGCATAGGATTGGCATTATTCGGAAAAAACACCGTTTATGGGATAGACATGAATGAACATGCAATAGATATAGCTGAAAACAAAAAGAGCGAATATCCTGGAATTGCAGAAAAAGTTTCTTTCAAAAAAATGGACTATAATGCACAAGAATTTTATGATCATATTAAAAAGACTTTTCCTGAAGGTGCAGACACTGCATTATTCGTACAGCCAGTCTATGCATGGTTCTATGCCAGGCATCGCATCGGTGAAATACTTAAACCAGAAGGCAACATGATCGTGACAATGCTCCACCACATCTTAAGCGAAGATGAAAAAAAAGAAAAAGACAGGATAATGATGGATTGGGACACATATGCATTGAAAGCAGGAATGTCATACGAGATCATGGAATACAAACCATTCTACAACAAGAGAGCGATACTCATAGGAGAGATGAAGAGATGAGTGATTTAGAGACAAAATTGGACGACAAGAATGGCGCAGGATTAAAGGAATTAATAAAAAATAATAGCAAACAGTGGGTAAAAGAGGCAGGAGAAATACTTCAATATGCACTAGACGATTCTTATTTTAATAAAAACAACTGGAAAAAAGAGACAAGAAAAAAAAGGAAGGAATACAGAAATAAAAATTATGATTTTCTTGTATCCAAGGGACATAATAAATATATCTCGAAGATACTTTCAGGAGTCGCAGTAAATCCTATGGATGAAAAAAACAAGGAAAAACTAGAATACATAGTGGCATATGCTGCAGGAGGACTGCCCGAGAGACATCTAGATATACTTATAGACATGTTCAGACTAGATAAAGAAAAAGTGATAGAGGCAAATATCGTGGTAGAATATTTTATTAAAGCTCCGACAGCAGGCATAGAAGTATATTTAACTATCAATGCAGGAAAATTTGCACTGGACTTTGCTAATATAGACCTGAACAACATAAATCCCGTTATAGCGGGCGTTACTGTCACTGCCGCCAGATTTGCATATAACAAATACCGGCAAATAAAATGGGAAAAGGAGGACAAATATGTCATCAACCTATTTTCAATTATAAATCCCAGTGCATTAGCTTATTACTCTCCACTATTCATAATTGATGGGATCATAAGAACAAAAGAAAGTTTAGTCGATCTTGGAAAATGGGCGAAAGAATCGTATGAATACAATAAGAATATATTAAAAGAGAAGTTCACTCGACCTGAAAATCCACACATATCCTGAACACATGCGGAGCGTGCTGTCCGCATCTGACCAAATCGATGATCTTGCATTTCATCTTGTTCTTCTTGCATGCATCCATTATCTTCTTCTTTGCCTCATCGAAATTCTTGTCGTCTAAAAAGTCATAGAAATGTATTATTGTGCCTTTCTTTGACAAAGACAATGCATCATCAAGGAATTCGTCTGCGGTCTTCGGAAGCGGCATGATTATCCTGTCGAATCTTTTGGCTTTCTTGACAAGCATCGGCGCGACATCATGTACGTCGCCGCATATCAATTCGACATTCTTGCACTTGTTCAATTTTATGTTTTCAAGACCATACTTATGCCCTTCAGGGTTTATCTCTATACCTAAAATTGATTTTGCCTTCGTGTTTTTCGATAAAACTACAGGATATGGCGCTGCGCCAGAGAACATGACAAGAATCTCCTCTCCTGCTTTCACTTGTTTCATTATCCTCTTCCTTTCATTGCCTAATCTTATTGAGAAATACACTTTCTCTACATCAAGCTTCATGACTGTCCCGTTCTCTTTGTAAATTGTCTCTTTAGTGTTGATGCCTGCAAGATATTCCATCTTCTGGGTCCTGAAAGTGCCTTCATGTATTGCTGCCTTTTTCAGCACAGTTTTCACATTCTTATTCACTTTTAGAAGCGTCTCCGCCATGAGCTTTTCATGATGCTCTAGATCTTTAGGAATCTCAAGAATGGCTATTGTTCCTATTATATCATGTGCAGTCTTCACGAAGTCCATCTCTTCCTTAGATAATTTTCCAGAAAGATTCTCCTTCAATGTCCCGGAGGCCTTCGCTTTCTCCAGATCCACATCGACAAAATCAACATTCCCCTTCAACACCTCGAATTTCTTCTTGACTGGAAAATATATGAAATTCTTGTCCTTCTTGAACCTGAACCGGGTGTCGAATCCATCCGTATCTAACAAATACTTCTTCCACTTCTCTGCATCCTTCAAAGGAGCCTTCAATGCTAGCATGGTAAGAGGATAGATAAGGAATTTATAAAGTTATAGCAATTCTTGAAGTAAAAAAATTTATAAAAAAGCGCTCATTGAGAGAATTATGAATCTTGAAAAATATACAAAAAAAATCTATGATAAATATGGCGCCGAATATCAAAAGACAAGAGACAACAAGGAACCAAATAGGGCATATAATGAATTCTTAGAACTGCCATGCATGCTCAAGAGCGTGGGCAATATCAAAGGAAAAAAACTTCTCGATGTTGGATGCGGCGCAGGGATACATGCTAAAAGATACATAAAAAAAGGTGCAAAAGTCCATGGCATAGACATAAGCAATACAATGATTGGACTCGCTAAAAAACGATGTCCTGAAGCAAAATTTGATGTCTCTAGCATGAAAAAAATACCATATAAAAATAAAACTTTTGATATAGTCACGGCCAGTTTATGCATAGACTATGCGACAGATTTAGAAACCCCTTTCAAAGAGATAAGCCGTGTCCTTAAAAAAGGAGGAACATTCCATTATTCATATGATAGCATATTCATAACTGCAAGAGAAGAGATAACGTTTAAAGGAGCAAAAATACTCGGGATAGGATATATAAAGGATAAAAACAAGATAATACCTTTCGGTAATGCATGGAAAGATGGCAAAGCCGAATGGACTATGCTTCCGGGGATGGAAATGATCACAGTACATCTATCGTTAAGAAAACAATTAAAAGCCTTGCAAAAAGCAGGATTTGAATTGATAGATATGACGCATTGCAAGCCGACCAAAAAATTCAAAAAATATGCCCCTGACGGATACATAAAATTCTTGAACAACCCGATATTCACAATTTATGTCGCCAGAAAGAAATAAACCGAAATGGGCCTAGAACCATTCTCCTAATCCCTTCTGTGATTTGGGCTTCGTGTGGAGCGTCTCGAGGAGCTTCCTTACTCGCTCTTCTGAGAAATCATGTTTCTTGCAGAGTATATCGACGACTTTTTCATCATCAACTTCCTTGAAAACTATGCGATAATCATCTGTCGTCTCAGTGTGCTTTATTATGTCAAATACGTCTTTCCAAGAATAACTGAAATGCTCATCCCACCCTTTTTCTTTGAACAGCCTGTCGAAGTCTGATTCTTTATGGCCGTATTCCTTCACTAATTTCAATGCAGTCTTGTGGCCTATGCCTTTTATCCCGCCGATATTGTAATCTGTTCCTGTGAGCATTGCGATGACGATCAATTGGTCAAGCGTTATATCAAGACTTCTCAATGTATCATGCAAATTTATCAGTTCAGGCGTTATAGTGTCATAATCAAGTTTGCCTGCACGTTTTCTTCTTCCGGACAATGTAAGGTTCTTTACGACCAAAGGACAGCCAAATATCAATGAATCAGCATCTTGACTGAGCGATGCGTATGCTTGCTTGTTTTTGACAATCAATGCTGCCTGTGCCTCCCCCTCTGATGGTGCCTGCACGATACACATCCCAAGTGCATCAATCAATTCCTTCACATCAGCAATCATTTCCTTGGTCAATTTGGACGTCCGTGCAGCATACTTCTTCATCTCTTCCAGATCTTCCTTCTCTCTTGCTTCTTCATATTTCTTTTCTGCTTCATTCTTCAACTCTGCACGTCTTGCACGCTCTTTAAGCTTAAGTTCTGGTGGTTTCCCATCAAATACAAATATGAACCTTATATCATGCTGCATCAACTTAGTGAACCTATAGAATAGACCATTGAGATGGCTCGTCACATTCCCTTGGCTGTCCTTGAGAAGCGTCCCGTCAGGTTGTCTTATCGATGCAAGAAACATGTACAATTGATTGAAAGCATCAACAACAATAGTCTTCCCTTTCAGATCATCGATAGACAGCTCCTTGCTCTCCAACAACTCGGTTATTTTAGTGCCCATGCTCCCTCAAAAGCGCCTCATACTCTTTAATGTATTTCTCTAATTCGTCAAGTATGGGATGATTCCATCCGTCCCTAAGTACATCCAATACTTCTTTATAACCTTCCAAAGATTCTTCTGCCGTGCTATCGAGAATGTCCATAAATGCATCATCTTTTTCTCTCAGGGCAAAGACTTTAGAATAAAGATTATGCAATTTGTCTGCTGCCTTCACCGCCTTGACATCTATGGAGGAATTCTTCAAATAATCTAATTGATATCGTTTCCTTTCTTTGAAGTGCATCTTCTTTTTTTGAGTTACAGCATCAACTATTTCCCTCACTTCTTCCCCAAAATCTTTTTCAATCAATTCTATATCGTAATCAGTGTCTTCAACAATATCGTGCAATAATCCTGCAATAACGACATCTTCAGAAAAGCCATGAGAATATAATATTATTGCGACATTATAAGGGTGGCCCGCATACGGCCACTTGTGCTTTGATATCCTATACTGTCCTTCATGTGCCTTAGCAACAATATTTATAGCTAACTCAATTCTTTCTGAGAACATCACACATACCTCTCCACATATCTTTCTGCCTTCTCCAATTCCTTCTGGTGATGCTCTAAGAAATACGTCATCTTGTCTATAAGTATCTGTTTCAATTCTCCTGAAAGAATCTTCCCTGATTTGTAATCTTGATAGATTCCAGAAAGTCTTTTGTCATCTGGCTCGAAGAAGTATTTCAAGTAAAGGAATGAGACATCGATATCAGGATTTCCGCCATGTCTCCTGTGCTCTTCGACCGTGTCTTTCCCGCCGGAGAATGCATATTTCTTTATCTTCTTCTCTGCTTCTTTCGGAGTGTCTGTCAATGCGATGAAAGAATTCGGATCAGAGCTCGACATCTTCCCTCCGGAAAGTCCTGGCATGAACAGGTGATATGTCGAGCATAATTCCTTGGACTGGAATTCCTTGCATCTAGATGCGACATCCCTCGCAAGCCTTATGTGCGGATCCTGATCTATGCCTACTGGAACAACAACAGGTATCGGTCCTTCAAATTCTTTCAATTGTGGATGGAGCATGTCAGCGGCCTGCAATAATGCTGAAAGCATCTTTCCAGGAGATATTTCCCCATAGACTGCTCTGAATTCATTGAATGTGGCGTGTCTCGCCAAAACATTCTGTAGCCGATAATATGCATTCGCTTTTTCTTGATGCTTGCTCCTGTCGCTCTGGAAATATATCTCAAGATTCTCTGGCTTCAACCCGAGTGCGATATAATTCTTTATGTATTGCTCAATAGCGACCTTTCTTGATTCGTCAAGTGATTGGTTACGCGCATTGTATGTTTCTATATCTGCAACAGCAACATATAGTTTTGCTCCGAGATTCTGGTAGAATATCATCTGCTGTGCGACAAGCATATGGCCTATATGGAATTTCCCTGTCGGCATCAATCCAGTCATCATGACGAACGGCTTCTTGTTCTGTATTGCGCTGACTATCTGGCCGAATCCCCTGTGCGCGAATACCGTTTTTCTTCTGAAGAGCACATCATGATCGAAAATTTCTGGAAGTGAATCTAATTCCGATACGCCAAAATCATTCATTAATTTCGCATAATCTATGTCGCCCCGGACTTCCCAGGGGTTGAAAACATTCATGTCAACCATGTCTTTTGAATAGGAAGTGTGTTTATATATTTTCTTATGTGGATTGAAAAGAAAAAACGCTTTTCACCATTCTAAAATAAAAACATTAAAAAAGAGTTGACTACAGATACTACTCCCGCGGGCAGGCAGAATGTCAGAATATAAGAAAACTACAGATGAAATGGTGATATCTGAAATAACAAGATTCCTGAATGCACGCGATTACACCATAGGACATATCGGACCGCACAAGAACGACAACATAATAACACTGACGTCGAATCATGTTCCGAGAGAATTGGACCTGAAGATAAGAAGGCCCATATATGACGGTGTCGTTGCAACACTCACAGATAGGGGCGAACCCTATTTATGCCCGGAGAACTCCAAATACGAATTCCGATTCAAGAAAAAAACACTAAATGGAGAGAAACCGCTATTGAGCTATACTCAAAAAACAAATTCTGAGACGGAATTCCATTCATTCCTATCGGGGATTATATACGGGACAAAATCTGTCCCGTTAAAGAAACTCTACGAGATAATGCCTGAACTTAAATCAAGAGTCGAGTTCAGGATAGTGGATGTCTTATCGGAGACAATACTTAATACGACAACCGCTGCGAGGGTAATAAACAATTTTGAAGATGATGCATGGTATATCCTTGCAGGCGGCGGGGCATCATTCATAGAGATAAATGCAGAGAAAGGATTCTCAAAAAAAGCCACAACAATCACCTCTAGATTGCCACAGGCGAGATATGCCTCGCTACAGGAATCGCCTAGAAACACCATAAACCAGATTGTCGAAAGGAGAGATGTGGTCGCATGGGAAAGGCTTCTTGAATTGACGAGAGAAGTCGCTCCACAATATGGATTGACACAGAACAGGTTCTCTGCGCCCGTAAGGATATCGAAATTAGAAAAGCTGTTATTAGAGGACAAGAACAAGTTCAATGAGGAGATAGATTCTTGGAAGATACCTGATGAGAAATTCAAGAATACCGTGAAAGAGATAGAGCCGATAAATTATTCTGCGATAGGGGATCTTATAAAGCAGTATATAATTTTTTTGGATACAAAAAAACTTCTAAAATCAGGCATCGATGTAGAAAAGACGATTGGAAAGATATCTTGGGGATTCGCCGGGAAGACAATCCCTGAACTGAGAAAAGACCTATGTGATAAGATAAGAAAAGTCATAAAAGATCCTTCGAAAGAAGAGTACTTAGAGACCATAAGCGATGTAAAGCGAGATCTTGAAAAAAATATACTTATCGATACAGGCATATTCCTAGGGAAATATCCATTGGCATATCTTGCATCGAGCAACCTGCAAGTCCCGAAAGAATTGCTCCTTTCTTGGTATGTCGGAGAGGAAGGCCTGAAAATATGGAATGCCGTAGGTTTCGAGAGGATAAATAACATTCTGAGACTGAATTACATGATGGATGAATTGAATAAGGATCCCACCATATCTGGCGGAGCAGATATAGAGAACATATTTGATTCTCATATAGGCAAGATAGAGTCGGCAACACAGACAATAGGCATAGGAATAGGGTTGGTCGGGCAATATTATTCTAAAAAGACAAACGGGATAACTAATTATGTGATGGATGCACTCTCTTTAGGCCTCATGATTTTAGGCATAAAGAGATGGTATAAGTACATGAATTCTACAATAGAGCGTTGTAAGAAAGAGATAAAAGCATCATCTGAATTGATAAGTATAGATGGCGCGTGATTGATGATCACAACTGTTCTATCTTCATGTCCTTGAACTCTTTCTGTGACATCGATTCCGCTTTTTTCGTGAGCTTACCGGTCATAAGGAATATGCATGGCATCTTCTTCTGATGAGAAAAGACGAAAGCAGTGCTCAGATCTCCTTCATTTATTGCTTTCTTGTCCTTCGCGATGCAATATATGTACTCGTTTGAGTCATGATTCTTCAAGACTAACGAATATTCCGTCTTTTTTATTTTTTCTTTGCTGATTATGTCCAAGCCGGCATTATGCACATATTCTTTTATCGCTTCGAAGAAGTCTTTCTTCTCCTCACGTGTTTTCTCTTTTGTTTTCTCATGTTTTTCTTCATCCGGCGACACTATTTTTTTCTCATGGTGAGTCTCTTCTGGTTTATGGTGTTTTGTCGCTTTGACAGGTTCTTCCACAGGCTCTTCGGCAGCTTCAGATGCTGTCACGACCTCTTCTTTCTCTGCCGCTGCCTCTTTTTCTGCTTCTCTGATAATGGCGTGCTCTTTCAACATCTCTTTCGCAAGCGATTCAGCATCTTCCTTTGAAATAAGGAAATATCTATAGAATAATTCGTTCTTCCCGTTGTTGTTGACTTCGAATGCCTTTGCAAAGTCTTTAATTGTCTTGAGTGAGAATTTCGTCAACGAGTCCTGTCTCGAATCCAGCATAATTTTCTGCTCTTTCAACGCCCTCGCGACTTTCTGATCCTTGTCATTGAGGTATTGTATGAACTCTTCCAACTTTGCCTCTTGTTCAGGCACATAATAGACTGGAGAGCCGCCGACTTTCAATGTGGAATATTTAACCTCTCCTGTGCTTATCATAGTTGAGAGTATTGCCCCTATGAGCATCGTGTCCCCACCTACAATCTTCACTATCTTGCTCGGGATTGTGGGGCCTTGTTTCACTATCTCAAGGATTTTTTCTTTAGGGATGTTCTGAAGCATACTACTAAAGAATTGTAATGGTTTAAATAATTTGTCAAGAATTGTCCACTAAAACACGCATTGAACAATTCTGACATGTTGAGAAACACAGAAAGATATCTATACTTACATTGTAAGTATTAATATGCCTTCTTTAATTACTTACATTGTAAGTATTTAAAATCGTGAGAGAAAAACTTATCCTACAAAGCAACTCACTCTTCCTCAGAAAGCATCTCCTTCTCTGCAAGTGCAGATATCCTTAAGAACTCAGCAACAACCATTTCAGAAAGTCTCGCAACCTCTCTCTTCAAACCGCCATCCAATGATACCGGCTCTGCATTTCTAGAAAGATTTACTATGGGATCTTCTGAAACTCTCATGTATGCGTCCACGAATTCCTCATTACATACGACCGAGCGTATAGACCCATATATGCCATTCGATATAGATGTGTCATAAAATGGCTGCATTATCCTGAGTGAGCGGTTCTTTACAGTATCTGGGCTTGAAGCCAATTCATCACCGGTTTTCTCCCAATTCCTTGAACGCCTGACAATCTCTTTCCTGGAAAGCACAGCAATGCCTACGCCACATGAGCCTGTGCTTTGCTTGACGACAACCTTGTCTGTCGGTCCCAATATCGCACATAAGTCCGAGTCTTTTGCACCATATATCTCGCCGCGTATGTATGGTATGCTGTTTTTGAAATGCGATATTATGAATAATTGGCTTGCCTTGTCTCTTGCCGCATATTGCGCAATAAATGGATTGATTAATTTAGGGCCTTTTGGCGGATTAATCGCGTTCGCGACATATGACCCCTCCTGCCCCAAGTAAATTTCTTTGCCGAATGGATTCTGTGGACTCTCTACATAGATTGAATCATCATTAAATTGCTGAAAAAGATTTCTCGAAGCATACTCTAGAACAGAATCATAATCGCTTAACCCCGTTTTTTGAAAGACCGTATTGAATAGTCCATTATTGAACAACACCTCTCCATACCGCAGATTTATCATGCTCCGAATTTGCTCATTTACACGATTATCATCATATAACAAACTGAATCCTACTCTGCCAGTATCTATCCCGCCGATTTCTCCAATAATCAATTCTGTCTTGCCATTAATCTTGGCAGGCAATATGTCTAATCCGAAATAAGTCATTTTTATAGAATTAAAAAAGAGTTTATAAAGTTATCTCTTTACAGTAGTAATATTATTAAAAGTATTGATGACGATAAATGTTTACCAATACAACAATTTATTCTCTATGCAATAGGGGATTATCTGCTCCTCTATCGATGGAGGTAACTTGATTCCATTATCCTTGTAATCTGCACCTATGAACGCACACTCTTCAAGTTCAGGATCGTCGAGCTTGATGTCTCCATCTAAATCTACAAGATACGTGGATAACACTACAAGCGCATCATCGAATACTGCTTTAGCAGTGAAATCTCCAAGCTTTCTCAAGACCATGGCCTTACAATGTATCTCTTCATTAATCTCTCTCAGAAGGGCCTCTTCCTCAGTCTCTCCTTTTTCAGGCTTGCCGCCTAAACTGGTCCATATGTCTTTTCCCTTCTTGCGGACCATAAAGAACTTATTATCCCGTATGACGACTGCAACAATTTTGTGGATTACGGCTTTAGCCATTTTATCTCGTAATATGTGACGTCTCCTTCATCATCTACTATGCCCATCATCAATCTCTTCTTCGTAGAATGTGCTACTCTGTTCTTTGCCGCGAACTCATACCACGTAAGTGTTGATCCTTCATGGACAGGATAGATTATCCATCGTGCATGGTCCTCGCCGGGCTTGACACCTCTATCATATACCCTGAAGTCTGCACCGAACTTCAATGCAGTCTTTATTATGTATCCCCGATTTCGCATGTCCTTGAATACACAATATCGTATATAGAAATTCGGCTCTAACTTGGTGGCTTTCTTCAGCAATGATTCAAAATTCAAGACCTTGCTCCTCGAATCTCTCAACTCGAGCCTGTTCTTCTCCATCAGATAAAGCGCTTCAAGGAGCGATAACTGCAATTTCCCTGATTCGAGTGTTGTCCCGTATCTGGATTGATTATATAATTCTCTTGATTCATCAGATGCATCAGCGATCACTCTTTCGTTCGCAAATACTGCCTTGACCTTCTCCTTTCTCGGTTTGCTATCTATTATTATGTCCTTGACTTTAAGTTTCGACAGGTCTGCATCTATTAGCTCTTCAGGCATTATCATAGAATGGAATGACGGTTTTTAAATGTTTGGCTAATAAGAAAAAAATTTATATACCACTAGAGAATACTAACAATATGAATTGGATGAATGTTGATGAAATCATAAGCAACAGTCTTGAGGGGATGATAATAAGCGCCAAAGAACCGCTTTCACAAAGCCAAGCAAAGTATCATGCAAATAAATTATCCCTCATAAAAAATAAGTTTGCGACAGTCTATGTCAAAAAAAACACGAGATGGAGAAAACATCCTGCGCAAGAAGTATCGGACGTCAGATATTCCGAAAATTCAAAATTCGGAGGCCTATTAAAGAATCGCCTCGTGCCATTCAACGTCATCAAAGAAAGCGTAGATATAATCTTGCAAGACTTCTCAATAATAATACCGTTGAGCAAAAAAACATTTTCTACAAGAAAATGGAACATCCATCAATATGCCCCGAGATATTTTATAGGAAATAATTATCTGGCGATGAAGGTCCCTTCCATGATGCTACAAGATGAAAAAGAGATGGATAATTATGTCCTTATTTTTACAGAACCGCTGAAACAATACGACCCTTAAACTTTATAAACCTATTTCTATTCTAATATATCATGGAGCTCACATTCTTAGGCACATCTTGCATGGTGCCTACAAAGGAGAGAAACGTGACGGGAATCTTTCTTAGTTATGACACTTACGGATTGCTGTTCGATTGCGGAGAAGGAACGCAGAGGCAGATGAATATTGCAGGGATAAACAGGAATAAAGTCACACATGTTCTCATATCCCATTGGCACGGGGATCATGTGTCCGGATTGATCGGATTGATACAGACCCTTGGCAATCAGAATGCGCAGAATGAGGATAGGAAAAAATTAGTGATATTCGGCCCTAGAGAGACTGAAAAAAGGATTGAACATCTCCTGCAAACATGCATATTCGATAATAAGCTGATGATGCAAGTGCATGAGATAAATCCTAAGAAGAATGAGAAGATGGTCGTTCTTGACAAGGAGGAATTCTACATAGAGGCTGCAGCACTTGATCATGGAATACCCTGCTTGGGATACAGATTCATAGAAAAGGATGTGAGGAAGATAGATATGAAGAAGGCTTCGGCAATCGGATTGACTGAAGGACCATTAATCGGGAAGATACAGAAAGGGATAGACGTACAATTAGGGGGGAAGACAATCACTCCAGACATGGTCTCTACAATCAAGAGAGGTAAAAAAATCGGCATAGTCTTAGACACGGGATTATGCCCTGGCGCATCACTCGTTGCCGAAGATGCGGACTTGTTGATATGCGAGGCATCTTATTCATCTGCAATAGAAGAAAAAGCAGAGAACAACAAGCACTTGACTGCAAAACAGGCAGCATTGCTCGCATCAAACTCTAATTCAAAAAAACTCATATTGACACACATCTCACAAAGATACAAGACACCTGGCGAGGTGTTAGAAGACGCCAGAGACGTCTATGAGAACGTAGAAGTCGCATATGATTTCATGAAAGTGAAATTGTAATTCTTTTGAGAAACTGATATCGATTAGTTTCAAGTTATTTTTCCGAAAGATATAAATAGGCTTAGTAATATGATTATACCATGTCGTTGCAATTCATACGAAAATTGGTTCCGTTTGCGAGCATACTTATATTTATATTATGCACTCTTGCCGCAGCAATTATGCTATATTATTCTCGCATGGATTTTGAGGAAAGTTTCATGTGGGTTGCTATAGGGATATATTTCTTCGCTAAAGGCATTTTTTGTTCGATGAGTCTCTATATTCTTTCTGAAAAATAAACTCTGCGAACGCAGTTTAGCTGAGTTTCGAATGATCAAAGAGTTTGACGGATTTTATTTTCAATTCGCGCCCTTCTTCCCCGCCTTCTTCTTTCTTCCGCCAGCGTTGTTCGCCATCCATACTTTCCTTGATGCATATTGTGCGGGATTCTTGATCTTTTTGCAGAATTCGTCTGGCTGGCAGAATTGTGTGTCGATCATGTATCCGCGATTGTCGCAATTAGGAGGAGATAATTTCTCCTTCTGTGTCTTATGATAACGTAATTGTCCTTTGATATAAGTTTCACGAAGTTTATCCGGAGAATTCCTTTCATTCCATTTCAAAACATACTCCTCAATCTTTTCATGAGGCCAATTGCATGATGAAAGGAAATTTATCAATATCAACAATGCCCTTTTCTTCCCGTCTTCCAAACCGGAAGATATCTTCTTTATGCATGGAGGGAAATATTCTTCAGGGACAGCCTGCGCATTCCCTTCCATGTCCTGTCCTTTGCCTGAACCGTATTCTTTCACGTAATCTTTCTTCAAGATGTCTTTCTTCTGTTTCTCTGTCTGGAAATCGAATGCTTTCTGGAATAATTGTTCTGCCTCATCGACTTTACATTCCGTGCGGTCTAAGAATTTGTATGGCTTGAACTTATCAGGTGAGGCCTCTGATTTCTCAAATTTCAATATGTGCTTTATGTCGAAAGGCATAGACACTAATCCTGTTTTCTCGTGCAGAGAATATGGCATCCTGTAAAGATGCCTGGAACTTATCAGTATCGTGTCGACCGCGACTATCTTTGAGAGGTCGAATTCTGTCCTTACAGAATTAGAGCCGCATTTACAGATGCTCTTATTCAAGGAATGTTTCTCCATTATCTTCTTGCATTTCGGGCATTGCATGAACTGTTTATCTGCATCCTCTACAGAGTATTCGCAATTAGGACAGATATACTGTATCCTTGACTGTTTCATCTCAGTTATTGATGAATTGCACTTGTTGCATTTCGTAACAATCATGTCCGCTCGCTTAGTTCCTGTCTCTGACTCAAGCTTGCTTATAGGGACAGAGACCTTCCCGAAAGTGATCTTCTCATCATCTATCTTTATCAATGTCTTATCAGCGTAATCGACAAGATATGCCGCAATCCTTCTCGGTCCTTCAGGGAACAATTCTTTTACAGCATAATATTTCCCGTCAAGATAATATTGCTTCTTCGGGAATGCCTCGAAAGGCACAGCAATATGGAATCCCTTGCTTCCTGAGAATTTAACTGTCACAGAACTGACGCCGTGATCCTTCAATGCTTTGATGAAAACGTAAGCTGCAAGCCTTGAGAATGTCCAATAAGGACAATCTATGTCCAGTATCAAGTCCCATCCTTTACGCAGATCATCGATCTCGTTCTTTTTCAGGTTAGGATTTATCTGCAACGGATTAGTCCATAGCTCTTCAGAGCAATGGAAACTTGTCGCGCCCTTCTTTGCAGATTCAAGCACATCATTCTCGTACATCAATGCATCAGGACGCTTCCCGAATGATTCATTATAACGCACGGCAATCTCCTTGTCCTGCGCATACATGAGAAGAAGTTTCTGGACCTCTTTTCTCTTATAATATGATAATGTCTGATGAAGCTGAAGCATGAAAAAGAGAACAGAACCATGTTTAAATAGGTTTTGGGGGGATGTCCAGTAAGATATATAAATACCTCTAAGTTACCAACTACATGGATATACAAACAGTGATATACGGCCTATCGAGCGTAGTCATAGTAAGCATACTTTCTCTTGTAGGAGTGATACTTTTTTTCTTGAAGGAATCAAAGATAAAAAAAATACTCATCTATGTCATAAGCTTCGCAGTAGGCGTACTGATAGGGGATGTGTTCATACACCTCCTTCCAGAAGCATTCACTGAATATGAGACGACAACGACATCGACATACATATTGTTCGGGATAGTATTCTCATTCATAATAGAGAAGATAATACACTACAAGCATAGACACATACACAATAAAGACCTGCCCCATAAGGAGCACACACACGCATTCGCGACAATGAACCTTTTCGGGGACGCATTCCATAATTTCATAGACGGAATAATAATAGCGACAAGCTACGTCATAAGCATCCCTGTAGGGATAGCGACAACCATAGCGGTCATACTTCACGAGATACCTCAAGAGATAGGAGATTTCGCGGTGCTTCTTGCAGGAGGATATTCAAAAACTAAAGCGATAATGTTCAACCTTTTAGTGTCTGCAACAGCGATAATAGGCGCAATAATAGGATTCATATTGATAAAAACAGAGGGGTTGCTAGCATTCCTTCTACCATTCTCTGCGGGAACGCTAATATATATCGTTGCCGCAACATTGATACCTCAACTGCACAAGAGCGCTCACGAGGAAGGGACATTGAAGATAAGCGTCCTTCAAGTCTTGATGATGCTTCTAGGAATAGCTTCTATGTTTGCATTGACATTGCTAGAGTGAGAGAATGACATACTACAAAGTCATAGATAGATTGTTGGAAATCGGCAATTATGGAGAAGTAGAGAAAAAATTCATAAAAAATAATCTGAAAAGACTACATGACGTGAATAATGCGTTATTGACGCATTCCACATATATCGCCATAGGCACATATAATCTTAAGGAAATGTTCAAAGAGTTTTCTGATAATACAATAATCACTGCAGGATTGATGCATGACATAGGGAAATCATTCCTCCCAAAAGAGCTGTTCGATGCTGATGGAAAAGCGTTCAGGAGCATACCCCCAGAAGGACACCCTATAAAGAAGCATCCTGAATTAGGATATGCCCTTCTGGCAAAAATATTCCCTGTTGCAGCAATAGTGTCAGGATATCATCATAAATATCAAGATAAAAGTTATTTCGGGTCTTATCCTGAAGAGTTGAAAGAGGTTAACGGGATAAAGATGGAGAAAGACACGTTAGAGACGGGCATCGAATTGTCAAAATGGGTGAGTATAGTGGATTTTTATGAGGCGTGTTCACGGACTAATGGACGATCAGACCATAAGGACCCTATCGAAATGTTATTTGAAGAGAGAATGGCACTTAAAGACAGGATAAATTCTCTCCTAGAAAAAAATTTGCTGAATAAGGAATTGTTTGTTTTGAAACAATAAAAAATATTTAGAAAAGCCTACATTGCTTCTAATCTTCTTATCCTTTCTTCTATCGGAGGATGTGTCGAGAATAGACTGGAGAACGCTCCTTTCTTGAATGGGTTGCTGAAATATAGGTGCGCTGTCGCTTTCGTGGCGACTTTTGTCTCTTCGGAATCCTTCTTTATCTTTTTCAATGCATCGGCCAGACCTTGAGGATGTCTACCGAGTATTGCGCCCGTTGCATCTGCAGCATATTCCCTCTTCCTGCTTATCGCCAGCTTGATCAACTCTGCAAATAGGGGTGCGAGTATCGCAAGAGCAATCCCTACGAGGAGTATCACTGCGTTCCCCTTCCCGTTGTTATCGCTCTTCCCACCACCGAACCACATGCTTCTTATGAATAGATCGCTCAATAGTGCTATCAGGCCGACAAGGATCACTGTGACAGTCATCAATCGCATATCATAATTCTTCACATGTGCCATCTCGTGTGCGATGACTCCTTCAAGCTCTACGCGATTCAACTTTTTTAATGCGCCTTCAGTTACGGCAATGCTTGCATGCTCAGGATCGCGGCCTGTAGCGAAAGCATTGATCGATTGGTCCGGGATGACATAGATTTTAGGGACAGGAACTTGTGCAGCAATAGCCAAACCTTCCACACTATTTATGTAATGTGCATGCTGTCGCCTGTCTGCCGGCCTCGCGTTGCTTATCTGCAATGCTGCCTTATCGCCCCAGAAATAACTTGCGAGCGCCATGCATATAGATATTATGAATGCGATGAACATGAAACCTATTATGATAGCAGGACTACCGTTTCCATACCACAACCCTATTACATATGCCAATCCTATCAATATCGCGGCAAATAAGAACATCAAGAGATAACTCTTGAACTTATTCTTTGCTACCTCGTCGAATGCGTTAGCCATCAATATCACCGATTAGATAAGATAAAAAAACTAAAAAAATTACTCGAACTTCACAGCAACATTCTCTTTCTCTGCACCTTCTGTCTTGAAGAAATCTCTCTGCTTGAAATTGAACATCCCTGCAACGATGCTTCCTGGGAACTGCTGTGTGCCATTATTGTATGAAAGCACAGAATCGTTGTATGCCTGCCTTGCATATGCTATCTTGCTCTCTGTTCCTGAAAGCTCTTCCTGCAGCATCCTGAAATTCTCTGATGCCTCTAGTTTAGGATAGTTCTCTGCAACAGCAAATAAGCTTTTCAAAGTCTCAGTCAGCATATTGTTCGCTTTTGCTTTTTCGGGGATAGTCTTCGCTTCCATCATGGCAGTCCTTGCCTTTGTCACTTCTGTGAAGACCTTTTTCTCATGCTTCGCATATCCCTTGACAGTCTCAACAAGATTAGGTATCAGATCATACCTTCTCTTGAGCTGAACATCGATCTGGGCCCAAGCATTATCTATCCTGTTCCTTAGAACAACAAACCTATTATACATCACTATCAGTATAAACACAATGAATACTGCTACGCCGGTAATTATCCAACCTATCATGGTCTCACCCATGCTAAGAAAGGGGTGTTTTTTATAAATTTTCTGGAAACGACTTAAAGAAAAATTTATAAATATGTACCATTTATCCTCTATAGATCAACTATTTTGGAGGGTGATTAAAAATGGCAAAAGGATCTACAGATTTGTTGGCAAAAGTAGGTAGCTGGGCATTTATAATTGGTGTTATAATTGCTTTGATAGTAGGAATCTTCTCAGGAGCAGGCGCTGTGACTACGACAGTATTGATAGTGCTTGGATTGATAGTAGGATTCCTAAATGTGACAGGAAGAGAGACAACACCATTCTTACTAGCAGCAATATCACTAGTAATCGTGGCAAACTTCGGAAGCACTACGTTAGGTGCTGTCGCAGGTGTTGGCGAATTCCTAGAGGGAACATTAAAAGCATTGATGACATTCGTCATACCAGCAACAATCATAGTCGCATTGAAAGCCATCTATGCTTTAGCGCATGACGAGTAAAGGGGTTCAGAAATCGCCGATTTCTGAAATTTTTATTTCTTTTTTTTAATACTTCTTCAAAAAAACAATATTTATAATATAGCGCCACTATTTCTTGATTATGAAACCGGTTATTAGAGCAATAGGCCTAGGATTGTTGATTTTTGTTTTTTTGACGGGCGCACTGTTGATAGTGGTGAATTCTAGCATGAGCGTAAAGATGTCTTGCATCAAAGTGAGCGATGACCTGTTTAGTTGCGATTATTCCAGATGGGAATTTTTTAGAATAATATATACTACGGCATCGCTAATAGTATCTGTTCTGGTAGGAATCATCTACTGGAAGAAATGTAAGCGCAAGTAGTGCAATCAAAAAAATAGAATAAAAAAAGAGGTTTTGCCTCTTTAGAAAAAAATACTAAAAAAGATTTACAAAGAAATTGTGTTACAATTTCTTGTTCTAAAAATTTGTTTAACAAATTTTTATTATTTTCTCTTTTTCTTTCTTCCGCCTCGAGCCATCTTTGCCCTAGAGACGTTTCCCTTCTTATCTACGAAATATAAGTAGCCCTTCTCTTTCTTTACTCCAACTTTTGCTACCTTCTTTGAGCCCTTCTTTGCTTTTCCGCCGCCTCGAGCCATTGTAGCAGCTGAGATGTCTCCCTGTTTATCTACGAAATACAGGTATCCCTTTTGTTTCTTTACTCCAACTTTTGCAACTGTTTCCATATTAGTCACCCCAACTCATACGAGTTATAGTGTATCCTGGAGTAACTAGTTTATAAAGTTTATTATTTTTCAGTCGGAGAAATTAAATTTGTAGACGGTAAAACATTGTCGAAACATTTTGAGTTTTTTTCGACGGAGCTAATTTTTTTGCTCGAGTGAAACACTATAGAAAAGAGCAAATATGCATCCTATTACGAATGCTATTATGAATAACCACCCCATGCCTACAGAATTCGCTGACGAGAATACGAGGGCGGAAAACGCCAGTACAGTAACTAAGACGAGGACATATAAGGTCCTTGAAAAATAGAACAACCCCAATCCATCAGATCCCGAATCCATCTTGCTAGGCATGTCTATTTTTGGTATCGGCAGAATGGAATATATCGCAAGCAACAGATTGACTATTATCATAGATAACAATACGTCGTTCCTTCCAGAAACGAAAAACAACGGGCCGATTATCAAGACAAGCAGTATATGGGACACCGGACCTGCCAACGCCACTCTTGCGATATCCTTAAGATTCGTACCATACCTGAATTTCCCGACCCTCAGACGAGGAATGTGTTCGACCATGACGGCGCCAGGAAGTATGAATGCTATATAACCGAATGATAAGAACGCCAAGAAGACGGCGAACAATGCACCGTTAAGCCAATATGAGTACGTTGCCTTATAGCCTAATTTTATGGCCACGAGTTTCTGCAATGAAACATGCACATACATACACAACAGCACTACGACTGTCGCAAATAGGAGATTGACTATTCCTACAGGGACATCGACACTGTCTCCGGTACCCCATTTCCTGAAAGACAACGCGAACCCGAAAGCCAGCGATGTCCAGAACAATTGTGATAATTCTATCCTTGAGAAAGAAAAGTTCTCCTTGACCGAATACCAATACCCATACATGTAGAAATCTGGTTTTGAAGAGTATTTAAATGTTATGGGTGTTTTTTAATCGTCATCATTGGAATGGATATACTTAAATTGTTTTTTCGCCGCTTCTGAAGATAGGTATCGCTCGATTTTTTGCAAGCCGAAATACACATCGCTTCTTTTTGGCAATGATTCACCTTCATATAATGCATCGACGATATTTGACAAGTCATTTATGAACAAGTCGAACTGTTCTGTAGATTGAAGGTTCAATTTTTCAGCAATCATGATCCTATAGGTTCTTCCAGCTAAATCGCCAAATCCTATATCGCCGACCTGCGCCACGCCTTTTATTGCGGTTATGAATCTCTTGGCATCACCAAGAATTTTTTTCTTGTCGCTATCTGAATGCACATACGTGCCATCCCATATGTCCAAAAAATTTTTCAATGAAGAAGAGTATGCAATAAAAGAATAATTTTCATCGCCAGGAAATTTGCTATTCATAAATGTAGAATTTTTCTAGATTATTTAAATGTTATGGACTCTCAAGAATTATCTTTCACTGGAGACCTAAGGTCCGCTAATGTCTTAATCTTGATATGTCTTATTATTGTGCCCAAATCTTTTTCCAGAGACTCCTTCAATGAACTCCTAATAGGGGCACGCACATTTTTATCCATAAAATCTACAACTTCAGATAGATTGCTGACAAATTTTTTATATTCGCTTTCTTTGCAAATCAGGGCATCACAAAAAAACCTCTTGAGTGTATGAGATTCGCTTTTATAATCATATCCTAAATTCACATCATAGAGCTTATTCATTTTATCGACTAGAATTTTCATATAGCCGAGAGTGTCTCTAAATGCATCTCCTTTCAAACTACGCGTTTCAAGATGCTGATAAAATTTGTTGAAAAATCTAAAATCGACTGGGCTCATATATGTCATCGTATCACATTTAAAGAAAAAATAGACAATATATAAATTTAATCATAGGATGCTTCTAAACGCGTCCAATATTGTTCTGGATTTCATATTCATCGGATCGTGCGCCATGCTGAATGCCGCAGTCGATAACTTGTATTTCTTCGCTATCGTCGCATTCTGAAACATCCTGCCAAGTGTCTGTATCCTGTTTCTTGCCAAGATATTATTGAATGAGAATACTAAGCAGATATTTTTTTCTCTGCAAAGTTTTGCATGCACCTGGTTGAGCGCAGTCCTCTTATAATGGAAAGAGTCCTTTCTATCATACAATTCCGCATTTATTATATAATCGACTTTAGATTCGAAGAATTGTCTTTCTGCATTCGCGAACACGTAATCAAAATTCTTTCTCGCGACGCTTATCTGGTTTGTTGTCGAGACAAGGAACGCAGTCCTTACCTTGATCTTATTCGAGGAATATCTATATCTGATGTCTTTTGTCAAGAAGACTATCTCGTCATACCCTAAAGAGAGTGCCATCTCAATGAATTCTTCCTCATTCTTATTCGGCATCACGACATCGAACATACTCCTAGAATGTGTGCTAATTTTAAAAATGTTTATATACAGAATGATATCCCTTGAATCATGGAAGAACGTGTTCAGAAGATAATGGCGAATGCAGGGTACTGCTCCAGGAGACATGCTGAAGAGCTAATCTCTAAAGGAAAAGTGTTAGTCAATGGTAAGCGGATAAAGCTTGGCGATAAGGCAGATCCTGAGAAGGACGAGATATTGGCAAATGATGAATCCATAAAAAAAGCCAAGCCGATATATATAATGCTGAACAAGCCGAAGCATTATGAATCGACGCTTGCGCCAGGAACAAAATCAGTATTGCAATTGATAAACATCCCCGACAGGATTTTTCCTGTAGGCAGACTGGACAAGAACACGACAGGGCTTCTCTTATTGACAAACGATGGAGACTTCGCGAACAAGATAACACATCCAAGATATGAGAAAGAGAAGACATACTATGTGAAACTCGACAAGAGGATTGAAGAGAAGGACATAAAAAAGATGGAACAAGGGATAAACCTGCAGGACGGGTGGATAAAGGCGAAGATAAAACTGTTCCAGAAGGACCAGGTAGAAGTCACAATACATGAGGGCAAGAAACACATAATCAAGAGGCTGTTCTTCAAGCAAGGATATTTCGTCAAAGAGCTTTCTAGGGTGAAGATAGGAAATCTTAGGATGGACGTCAAGATAGGCAAATGGAGATACTTGACGAAAAGAGAAGTCGATGACTTGATGAGATGAGATATCAATATCATTTGTAATTCTTGAGCATTCCACAACCTTTAAATATAAAAAAGATACTATGTGCATAAGGGGGTCGATAATATGAAGATATGGATATATATGTTGATGTTTATTTCTTTAGCGGCGTTCGCATCTGCGGAGTGCACGATAACTGTCGGTGCAAAATATACTAACGCATTCATCGAGGAGATACCTCAATTGAATGATCAATTGAACTCCTGCCAGCCAGAGATCCCGGGATATGTAAAGACATTGTACAAGAACGGCGATTTCAATGTCAGAGTAGGGGATTCTAAACAGTTCATGCTCACATTGAAAAGCGGAAAGATAATCTCATTCTCAAAAGAAGTCTCTGCAAAGCCGTCATACACGGCATACGTAAGTGAAGAGGATTTTGACGCGATGCTGCAAAGCACAGATAGGATGGGGACATTCGCATATCTGTATAAACAGAAGAAGATAAAGATAGAAGCGAACATGTTCTTCAGAGGAGTATTATTGTTTGTCGCGAGACCATTCATAAGCATAGGAATGAACAAGGCACAAGTGCCGATAGTGCTCTCTCCACCTCAACAATCACAGGACATAGGAGAATATCCTGGAAACAGGGTGTGTGAATTCTACCAGACAAACAAGAAGCTCGTCACATGTGCAGCATATAAAGGCGGCGATACATTCTGCGTGACGACGATCGGAAGCATAAATGCCAAGGCAGTGAAATGCGAAGAGAACGGGATTGTCGTGTGTACTGTGCCTTGTGCGGATTCACAATTGCTCAAGACGTGTCCATTCGACAATGCAAGGCCGAGAGGATCGCAAGCGGCACCATTGAACTTCTGTGTGGACAATCCTGCACCTCAACAGCCGACTAAGAAAGCCGTAGGGGAACTATGTGCGCATGGAGGAGAATGCCAGACAGGGAACTGCGTCGGCGTAGGACAGGGTCCGCCATGGACATACAGGTGCTCATGCAACGCATTCAAGTATGAGACAAACTGCTAAGAATAATTTTTCAATTATATTTTTTTATTTTATTTCAGAAAAAATATTAAAAAAATTATAACCCTTCCACTTTCTTCACTTCTTCCAGGGCTTCTTTCAGTGCGACCTTTTCAGGCTCCCATGTCAGCTTGTTCTGCACTGAATCGAGCATCGCCCATAGATAATTATCATGCTTCTTTCCTGCAGCATAATTCTTTACAGGGATGTTCATCGATGCGTTTATCAGATAGAATTGGAATACGTGAGTGTCCTGCCCGTCCTGGAATGCGCATGTAGAATTAAGCTCTTTAACTATCTTGAACTTGGATATCCCTACCTGCTCTTTGACAAGCCTGTTTATTGCAGTCTCCTCACCCTCTCCGTCTTCAAGCAATGTCTTCGGGAACTCCCAACCATGCCATCCTTCGACCCTTCTCAATATCAAGAAGAATAATTCTCCATTATTATCATAAGTTATTATCTGAACACCATGCCTTTCCATTACAATCACCAATGAATGTGGAATATAAATGTTTTATATAGTTTATTCTTTTTATTCAGTAAAATATTTTAACCTGACATGCTTTTGCCCTGTTATGTCTAAGCCTGCAATCATCATTGACTTGAATGTTGCATTGATTAAACAGAGGCCTTTTGATGCTGCGCATAAGGAATGGTTCAGGGTCATGGGCGAGCTCATCAGGGATTATTCTATAAATGAGCTGGCATTCAAGGAAGATTATTTCTCTGATGTGCAGGAGATAATGAAGAAATATCTCGGGGATATAGATATAAAGACCAGAAATGCGTTCGCGAGGAACATCTACTCGATGATGGTCGTCGAATCGATAAAGAAATGGGATCTTGTCGAGGATTTTGCGGAGTATTTGAAAAGCATGAAGAAGAGATTCGTCATAGTCCTTATCACTTCTGCACCTACAGCAGCAATAAATGGCATACTTGAAAAGATAAACTGCAAGGACCTGTTCGACATCGTTTCCGCGAGTCCCATGGAAGAGGTCCCTAGCAAGAAAGAATTGATCGAACTTTTTATCAAGAAACATGGTAAGCCACTCTTTTACATCGGTCAAGGAGACAAGGACATCCTCACATGCAAGGAATTAGGCATAAAGACGATAGTCGTCGATTGGAACAATCCGGCCGTTAACAAAGGGAATTTTGAAGCGCATAATGTCGAAGAATTAGGGAAGATAGTAGAAAGATTTGTGATATGATTAATCACTCTAAGAACAGCCTGCTGAATCTGTCAAGCACATCGTCCAATGAATCATAATTATCAAAAGCTTTGCGAAAATTATCCATGAGTTTCTGCTCGTCTTTATCCCCGTAATCGGGATTGAAAGGCTCTTTGCCTGCGAGGGCAGATTCTTTTGTGACCGTCCCATTTTCATAAACTTGGAATTTCGGCAACGCCCATCTTTCTCCATCATATACTGCAATCAACGGTATCCTGACAATTTGGCTCAGTCCTCTGCTGATATTCGTTATGTTCTCGAGCCGAGGGGTTTTCATCGTGAGATATTCCTTAAAGCCGGGCCCATAAAGATATGCTGCGTTGAAATCGCTCACATCCAATCGATAGAAAAGCGAGAAAAATGGTTGCTTTGGCAATTCTATATCTGAAGTTTCAAGCAATTTATTAAGTGTTTTCGCATTATGTGTCTCTCCTATATCGTAAACGTAAGAGAAAAAATCAGATGACGGAGTGATCATGTACCCATCAACACCATTCTCCAGAAGAAGCTTCGTCACTTCATGAAGATTGAATTCAGGATTTGATGGAAATCCGTTGAATTTTATTATATCCATGAACATAAGAAACAAATACAAGATATATAGTTTTCTAATAATCACTCCTTTCAAGTTTCCACATGAAACATAGGGGTTGTTTTTGTATACTGATGTAAGAAATGTGGCATTTTCTGTGCTCAAAATCGGAAAATCAAGCACTCCACAAGAAACAAAGGTTTGCCTCCTGAAAATGACAGCAGACCTTCATTTCTCATGGAGGGTTTTAAGTATAAAACGTGCTTACACAGGACAATCAATCATAGCATTTATAAATAATCAAAGATTTCCTTTATAAATAAGCATTTATATACTCTAAAAAAAATGACAAAAAAACATTCAATAACCAACAGGTTAGGGGGAAGTAAAATGGCAAAAAAACCGACAAAGAAAACTTCTGAAAAGAATCAGGAATCAACAAAAGATCTTCAGATAGTGAACATAGTCGTAAGCTCTTCACTCGAGCACAACATACCATTAGAAAAGATGGCTGCAACATTAAGCAACACAGAATACAATCCGGAACAGTTCCCTGGATTGGTAATAAGGATAAAGGACCCTAAGACATCAGCATTGATATTCAGCTCAGGAAAAATAGTCTGCACAGGAGCAAGAAGCATACAAAAAGTGGAAGAGTCCATACAAAAAATAATAGAGAGCCTACAAAAGATAGGCATAAAGATAACTATCAAGCCAAAAATAACAATACAGAACATGGTCGCTGCAGGAACAACCGGGATGGACCTCAACCTGAATACATTAGCGATGAAGCTTCCGAACACAGAATATGAGCCGGAACAATTCCCGGGACTAGTATATAAGATGATAGAGGCAAAAGCGACATTCTTGCTTTTCAGCAACGGAAAAGTAGTATGTACGGGAACAAAATCTGAAGAAGAAGCGAGACAAGCGCTTGACAAGTTGATAGTCATATTGAAGAAGATATAACAAAACTTATTTAGAAAATAAGTTTTGGAATTAAAAATTGAAATTTTTAATAAATTTCAATAAAATATTTTCAATTTTTTTACTTTTAAAATTTGAGGGGGATGGACAGTTTAGCTTAGCTGAATGTTCCTGAAAGCCATGGACGTCACAGAACAGATAGATAAGTTTCATGAATTCTTTGACCTGATATATAAAAAACAATTGCATCAGGCGATGTCCAAGGGAGACAAATCAATATCCATTAATTTCAGTGAATTGAGTAAGTTCAACCTAGACCTTGCACAAGACCTGATAGACAATCCTGAAGACACGATAAGGGCTGCAGAGATAAGCATAGAACAATTCGGATTCAATATAAAAGACTTCAAAGTCAGGGTCAGGAATCTGCCGAAAACACAGCAGGAGATGATAAGGAACATCAGAAGCACCCACTTAAACAAATTCATACAAGTCACCGGGATAATACGACAGAAATCAGACGTCAGACCGCAAGTCACATCTGCAAGATTCGAATGTCCTAGTTGTGGAAACACTTTGACGGTCTTACAGTTCGATACAAAATTCAGGGAGCCGACAAAATGTGGTTGCGGAAGAAAAGGCAAATTCAAATTAATAAGTAAAGAGATGATCGATGCGCAAAAGATAGTTCTTGAAGAAGCGCCTGAAGAATTAGAAGGTTCAGAACAGCCAAAACGGCTGGATATATTCTTGAAATCAGACCTAGTCAGTCCCATGTCTGAAAAAAAGACGAATCCTGGATCTAAAAACATAATCACAGGAGTGTTGAAAGAAGTCCCTATAATCGCAAGAGACGGCGGAAAACTTACAAGATTCGACTTGATGCTGGAAGCAAACCATGTAGAGGCCGTAGCAGAAGATTTCACCGAATTATTAATAACTGATGAAGAAGTCAAAGAGATAAAGGAGCTGTCTGAAGACCCTAAACTCACGAAGAGACTAATCAATTCTGTCGCCCCTTCGATATATGGTCATGAAAAAGTGAAAGAGGCCTTGATATTACAACTATTCGGCGGAGTAAGAAAAAAGAAAGATGATGGCTCTGTTACAAGAGGAGACATACATGTGCTCCTGATAGGAGATCCTGGATCTGGAAAGAGCCAGATGCTGAAGAGGGTCTCCATCGTTGCGCCAAAATCAAGATATGTCTCTGGAAAGGGTGCGAGCGCTGCAGGATTGACTGCGACAGTCGTCAAGGACGAATTCCTGAGAGGATATGCATTAGAGGCCGGAGCACTTGTGCTGACAAACAGGGGAATCTGCTGTATAGATGAGTTGGATAAAATGACTAAAGAGGACACTTCAGCAATGCACGAGGCATTGGAACAGCAGACCATCTCCATAAACAAGGCAAACATCTCTGCGACACTACGTGCTGAAACAACTGTTTTGGCGGCAGCAAACCCAAAATTCGGAAGGTTCGATCCGTATGAATTGATCCCTAAACAGATTGAGCTGCCATCGACATTGATCAACAGGTTCGACCTGATATTCCCCATAAGAGACATCCCTAATAAGGCAAAAGATGAAAGGACTGCAGATTTCATATTAAAACTCCATAAGGAATCATCTGGAGGAGAGATAGACATACCTACACAGATATTAAAAAAATATATCGCCTACGGAAGACAGCACATCAACCCGCAGATGACCGATGGCGCATTAGAAGAGATAAAGGAGTATTATGTAAAAATGCGATCCACTGGTGAGGGTGAAGAGGGATATAAATCGATCCCGATATCGGCCAGGCAATTAGAGGCGCTCATAAGATTGAGTGAGGCGAGCGCAAGGTCCAGACTATCAGATAAAGTGACAAAGACCGATGCAAAAAGAGCCATAGAGCTCGTGCATTTCTGCTTATCACAGATAGGTGTAGACCCAGAAACAGGAAAATTGGATATTGACAGGATAACGACAGGGATAACTGCAAGCCAGAGAGGAACAATATCGACCATCAAAGAGATAATCCACGAACTAGAGGGACAGATAGGTAAACAAATACCCGTCGATGATATTGTTATGAGGGCAAAAGACAAAGGCATAGACCAAGAGAAGACAGAGGAGATACTTGACAGGCTGAAAAAGGCGGGGGACATATTCGCGCCGAGATCCAATTTCATAAGCAGATTATAAATCCAAAGTATCATGAAATAGATCCAATCATAATATCGATGATCAAAATGGCTGAAGAACAAAAAACGGATTTCAAACGGCAGACAGCATTCAAGTGCAGCATAGATAATCTTAACAAGGGTGTTTTTGTGAAAAGGCCTGGTTGGGAATCAAGTTATCTGATGACTGATTATGGAGATTTCTCCAGAGTGAACATAATCGCAGTGGTTGTCAATAAGGACGAATCATCCATGACTGTAGATGACGGTACTGGACAAATAGTTGCAAGAGTTTTCGATAAGAAGGAGCTTTTGATGAATATCTCGATAGGCGACCCCGTATTGCTGATCGCCAGGCCTAGAGAGTATAACTCGCAGATTTATTTGACGTTGGATTTGGTCAAGAAAATCAAGGACAAGGCATGGATCGCGTATAGGAAGAAAGAGCTATCATTGATCAAGAAGATAAGGACAACTACGCGCCATGATGTGAAAAAAGACGCAGAAATCGTGGAGAGCACAAACACGCTCGGCTCTAAAGAGCGGATAATCGCATTGATCAAAGAACTAGATGGCGGCGAAGGGGCAGACATTGATGAGATAATACGTTTTTCTAAGATAAAGAATGCCGAAGATCTTATACAAGATATGATACTCCGCGGCGATATCTTCGAGAGGAAGCCTGGAAAGATAAAGTTGATGTAGTTCGGGATAAAAACCCTAGACCTACTTCACGTGACGGTCCCTAGAAAATCGCCGGCGTCACATATACTTCTAATAATGCTGCGACGAAAGTTATCACTAATGCAAGCATCATCAGATCTGCCGCATCGAGCAACACGTGCTCGAATTTCCTTGTCGCGACATCGTGGTTTATTATTGCGATGCTTATTATCCCTCCTGCAAGTGCACCTACAAAATACGCGAGTATCTCCGGAAAACCATGTATCACGTACTTGAACAGCCCTACTGAAACGACAGAAAAATATCCTCCTATGGTCGCTCCCCCTGCCTGAGTCGCCAATGCTGATATGTTGCTCCTTATGAAATTACCTATAGCGGTGCCTATGACTGATGCGTTCCATAAAAGGATGAATATCGCGCCCGCGCCATACAAGAAACTGAACAGCACACAAAACAAAAGAACTTTGACGTTGTTGAAGAATATCTTTGAGAAGACGCTGAAAGATGTCGCCCTACCCGTTATGGCGTTTCCAGTAATATCTCCTGCGCCACTGATCTCTGTGGTGCGCCCATTTATCGATATGATTGTAGATGTCTGGCTCTCAAAAAGCACAGATATGGTGTCAGAAGGAAGGACCGTGTACCAAAAGACGAATGCAAGAGTTGCGCCCAAAAAAAGATACATGAGTGCAGATAAAGCTTTCCAATGCTCTTTCAGCAGCATCACTTCTGAAGTGTCCGTCAAATCCTTTTCTTCCTCCATCTTTATCAATCGATACATCAAAGGAACTGAAGCTATCGTCGCTAAAAACACCATGAATAGGCTAGAATACTGCTTGAATATCATGTACGCCAAGAACATCGCCAAACTCGTGTAAATAAATCCTAGAAATATTAGCAGTGCTGGCTTGTTTTCTGCCTTTTCCGGACTTATCAACGATTCCAAAACCATTCTTTCATTCAAGAAAAGAGATTTATAAAGTTATTTATGTATTTTGATTTTATTGACTCACATATAATAATCAGTAAAATTCGTGATAGTTGAAGTTATCCTCCTAACTTCAGACTCTGATTGCGGAATTCCTGAATCATAGAAATCCTTATGCACAAATTCATGTTTTTTCGTACGATATTTCTCGGGTCCTGGAAGATTCCTCAACACGTAAGGCCTCGAATTGCCAGGGACAAACATCCCTCTTATCTCCCACCCGGGACCTGCACCTAGAAAATCCACTTCAACGGCATCATAATCATTATCAGGAAAAATATATCTGTGGTCATAAGTCGATATTTCTTCAAACTTTGGCGGCCGGGTCGAACTCATGTCCTCTGGCATGAGCTTTTCCTCAAGCGAGACATCCCTACCCACGTAATTGATGAAAACCATGCTTCCAAAGCATTCCGACAATATAAATATTTTATGAAAAGTGAAAAGATTTATAAGTCATCATAAATTCTTGAGTTTATGGATTATGAACTGATGCTCGACAGGGGAAAGAAGAATTTGCCAGAGGTTTCTGTAGCTTCAGAAAGGTTTGTTGTTCCTAAAGTCAGCGGACATCTCGAAGGCAATAAGACTGTCATAAGCAATTTCTTCCAGATAGCATCCGCTCTTAGGAGGACTCCTGAGCATTTACTAAAGTTTATCTCAAGGGAGACTGCAGCAAAAGGAGAGGTAAAGAAACAATTATTAGTGTTCAACACAAAGATACCTAGTTCGAAAATAAATGAGAAGATAGAGCAGTATGTAGATCAGTTCGTGATATGCAAAGAGTGCGGTAAACCGGACACAAAACTTTCTAAAGAGGGAATCGTTACATTCATGAGATGTCAGGCATGCGGCGCGAAATCAGCAATAAATTCTAAGATATAGTTAAGAACAGGAGGGCTTCTGAGTCATGACTGTATATGATCCGTCATTGTTAGAATTTAATCGCATACTAGAATAATATCCGGAGGACACATCATATGGATAATAAACATACCATTTCCTCTCATTGTCATATAAGAAGAGGACTTTCGGGTTCTTGTAGGCCTTGATGAAATCGTATTCTGTGTAGCGGGAGGTGAAACTGTCCCCCTCTTCTATTATCTCTTCAGAGTAACATGAATCAGGTATATTGAAGTCATAATAACAATAAGATTTTGCATTTACTAGACGGAATATCTTATAAACATTGCCGCTTCCTATATAATTTAAACCCGTCTCGCAAATTGTCAATTCATGCCCGGAGTCAGCACATTCTCCTGATGAGAGAGTTATGTTCTGCGGATAATAATCGTGCCGCAGTATATCCTTCCCATCTATACTGTCGTAATATCTTAACGATTCTGATTCTCCTTTCGAATTACATATTTCAGACTTAGAGAACAACTCAACTCCGACCTGGTCATCTGGAAGGATATTTAGATGGTAATTGCGTGTGTATTCTAAGCCATAATCGGTATACGCCGTGACTGTAAGTACGTGGTTTGCGGGCCGGAATGTGTACGCCGGAAAATCATACTGAGAAGAATATGTGTTAAAGAGATTGGATGGTTCTCGTGTAGGCATAAGTGCCGGGCCATCATCAATGCGCAACGTAATGTTAATATCTGGATAACTCTCGGCATCGAACACCGATACACTTATGTAATACATGCTACTCGCCGGGCCTATACAATCCCCTGTTTGTGAATAACAATTCAAGGTGATTATTGGTTCCTTCTCAAACGAAATATGCGCACAATCATTCAACTCAAATATATCGATTGAAAAAGAAGTATTGTGATGCAATGAGTCTATTCTTGTTTTATTTTTTGAAATTATCCTTACAGCAGAATAATCATCTATACGCACGGCCTCTTTTGGCGCATATGCTTCCGTCGGTATACTTAGCCGCAATTCTATATCTCCGCGTATCTTTTTAAGTCGTTCTACTTCAAGATTGCCCGTATCTGAATATGCGAAACCGTAAACCTTCCCGCTGATATTAATGTACTCGAAGTGATAACCTGTCGGCGCTTCAGATTCCTTTCTTGAAAAAGTCATCCTTGTAGGGACGCAGGAATCTTTTTCTTTATCAGTTGCGTTGTCAGATTCTTCTATGCCACTCATATTAAGCGTAGATAAATTAAGCACAGATACATTCGAATCGGTCGCGTCATCAGTAATTATATTGACCTTATCTTGCTGCCCAGATGATTCATTCAATTCTGTAGATACTACTTGTGGTGCATCATTAACGATATTCACACATCCGGAAACTAGAATGAGAAAAAACATCATTAGCAATACTTTCATATTATTTTACAATACAAATACTCTTTATAAATATTTTCTAAAATTTCAAATCCGATATATCTATTTCACCCGAACCACTTCCCTAATCCTGCCTGGCTTTCTGCTTCCTTGCCGAAATAACTCTCTATCCTTTGTTTCGTCAATTCTATGGTCTGTGTCAAATATGCGGGGATCTTGAACTTCTCCCCCAAACTTATCGTCGGTTCAAGATATTTTATTATAGAGCCTTCCGATATAGTGAATATTATCTTTCCATTACATTTTGTGCATTTTCCTGCTAATGGCGGCCTACGATACTTCTCATTGCAATTGCTGCATCTGAATTGCTGTGTGGAGAATTTTCTTAAGTTTCCTTTTATATCTCTTATGAAGTGTTTCTCGATGACCAATCTTGCCACATCGCCAGAATCGACTGCGCGTATCTTCATCGCCAGATCCATCTGTCCGAAAAGTTTCTCTTCCATCGAAGGAAGAAGCTTATATTCCGAACATAATATCCCTGCATTGAAATCTTCCGTGTCATGTGTGAATCCCATCCCTTCATATTGGAATGACGTTCCGATGTGTTTGCCTAACTGATTTATCTTTATTGTGTGTGCAGGCTTGAACTCTTTTGCCGCTTCGTAAAGCTCCAGAGGATATCTCCATCCTATATCAAGATCGAATACCATGTCATCGACTTCGGCAGGGTTCAATATATATGTAAGCACCAACGGTGCATCCATCGTAGCACCCCTCTTGTTCGAAAGGTATTCTTTGGAGAAATTTAAAAGCCCGTCAAGAAGCAACAATATACATGATTCATCTCCATCCGCATCTCTTCTCATCGCTGCATGGAACATCGGATGTGCAAGGTATGCCTGTGTCTTCGAAAATCCTATTATCCTGCCGAGTATTCCTGCCGATGTGTGCGGCGCAAGACCTATGACTGCCGTTCCGACCAAGTCCTGTCTTTCTTTAAACCTGTAATATGGTTTCTGCCCATACAATTTTTCCAGCAATTCATCTATGAAATTTGCTGTCCTGAACAAGACTTCGTCTGCCGATTCATCAGGACTATCTGGACTGCAAGGGAGGACTATGTCTTGCGGTTTTAGCTCAAGCACTTGATCTTCTCGCTCTAATGGGCGTCCTTTAGTATCTCTGACATATCCTAATTTACGGAGCTTCTCTACACCCACACCTATCTCTTTAGGTTTGAAATGTGTCAATGGCACTTCAGATATGTCGTACCTCACTGTCCCGTCCTTGAATACCGATACGCTGTGTTTTGCGCGCAGTATCCCTTTAACCAAATGTTCAGGAACATGGTTTATGTTCGCTGTGCCTTTTATCCCTTTTATCATGTCAGGATATATCTTTGTATTGAGTTTTTTCAGCATCAACGGAAATATCTCATTGATATTCAAAGCGTAATTAGAGTATGTGAATTTCGGGTGGGACTCATTGACGCATTCTGTATTTTTACATTCCCGGCAATACATCTTTTTCGTTGTAGGCTTATCACACATTTCACATATCGACAGGGGAGTCGTCCTATTACATTTCTCGCAATAGAATATCGGGAAGCTTGAGGTTATCTTTCCTGCCTCCATAGCAGATTGCAGGCTCCTCATCTTGCCTCCTTCTTCCCCCACAGGAAACAACATGTTCGGCTGTCCGGCAAGCTTTCTCATCTTGGCTTTTTCTGGCCTCCCCATCCTCGAACCTATGAATATGCCGGCCTTATCCCTTATCGGGAAAGGAGATATCCTGTTTATTATCTTCAACAGCAGCTCATCTTCTTTGCCTATGTCTGGCTGTGTTTCTGAGATTATCTTATTTATTGATTCTATATCGTCCTTCAGCATTATCTCATGTATATTCAATGTCGCCAACAATGCATCTGCGTGGTCTCCTTCTATGACGACGAACTCGTTATTCACAAACAGGTGAGGGATCCCGAGAAGCTCCAAGGCCCTCTTCCCCTCTCCTTTCGGAAGGACTATCTTTTCCACTTTGGCGTCCGGTTTATTTTCATAATGCAATATCTTCGCTTCCAAGAACCAGTTAATCAATGACTTCAATTCGTAGATATTCAATGATTTCCAATAATAAGTGTAATATGGGTGTAGCGGCACATCTAATTTCCTAGAGATGCTTATGGCGGCATCTGCCGAGAGTTTTGTACGTAAAGGCTTCCTGAATATGACCTCTAACTTATCTTTAGATATCCGTACATCGTCTGCAAGTTTCTGAAGGTCGATTTTTTTATAATCAGAGCTCGTTATGTAAGCGTCTTCAGGGTCCTCTATATCCAAAGGAAATTTCTCAAATGCAGATTTCTCAAATTCCAGGACCCAATACTCCTGGCAATATCCTGGGTTCGCTAAAGGGTGATTCCTATTGAAAAAATCTCCATAAGAGACCAAGATATCCCCCAGGTAAAGTATTTCCTTGACCTCTTTCTTATACTGCTTGGCCATCGCTTCAGTCTCTAAAAACAATACGTTGCCGTTATATAGCTTTACGATCGGCCCATCTATGGTGTCGCAGCTCGATATCGCTGTCGCCTTTCCTGGACGCTCAACCTTCAATTGTGTCGCCGTAGCCACATATCCATTAAGCACTTGCATCGTTGCAGGATGTACCGATTGCGCGGAATACCCGGAAACCCTTGAACGCCCATACCTTAGCCTGAACGCGCCATTCCTCAACGGATAACCTAAGACAGGTCTTCCAGCGACGAGATCTTTTATGTATGTATAATCTGGAGTTATCTTTCCTGAAGATTCTGCCTTTTTCTTCAAAGCCTTTGCAGATTTTTGGATCTTCAGATATTCCTCTAAAAACATCCAATCTTCCATGTCAAAATTCTTGCCCCATTTGCTGAGCTGTTTCCATAATTTTGCAGACTTCAAGGGGATACAATCAGTATATAGCAGACAGAAGCCGCTCCTGATTATGTTCGTTGGAACTCTTGGAAGGTCCTTATAGTTGGAAACCTCATATCTTTCTGAAGGCTCTGCTCCCAATTGCACAGGGACATTCCTCATCAGGAAGTCTATCTCTTCCCTGCTGGGAAAATATTGCCTTGGACTGAACCTCGTGTGGTAATCCTCCACTTCAGAATAAGTCCTCTTTATTTCCAATTCTGTAGCATCATATTTGGCATATCCGAATTTCTTTCTCAAGAAATCGGCAATCAAGACACAGACGGCTGCGGCCGTCCCGCCGGCATTCCTTATCGGACCAGAAAAATTAACACAAAAATATTTTCCTGCACCATCCATCCTGTCCATTATGTCTATATGTGTGAATCCCTCTATGGGACTGGACACCACACCCACCGTGACATATGCGAATCCTGTACGTATGCCCACTTCTATTGCCTCTTTTTGGTCTTTAAATTTACAAAATTTTTCTCTCGCGACCTCTTCTGCGATAGTGAATGCTACACGCCAATCGAGTATGCCGTATTCCTTCTCTAATTCCGTTATCCTTTCTGTTGCGCCGGTGTTCTTTAATTGGGGAGCGATTACGCTTATCAGACCTATTACCCTTTCAGCCATGTTCTTCGCGAGTATTATCTCTGGGACTGTGGCCGGATCATAGCCTTTCTTTCGGGAATCTGAAGCTATCTTGAACTCTTTGAAACATCTTTCTTCCAATTCATCGAAATATTTTTGCATCTCTTTCGAACAATCAACCATTTTTTTCAATACACCTATTTTCACTCATTTTTCTCTGTGCCCTCATCTTTGGATAGGAAGTTCATTATCTTCACTTCTCTCGTCTGCATGTTAATGATGAACGCTCTCCCGGGTTGCGGGTCGAGGCCCCTCCTTTCCTGTTCATCTGTCTTTGCGACCCAGCATGAAGCATTTATGCAAGTGACATTGCGATAATTATTGACTGTGGCCCTGTGCACGTGTCCTGAAAAGAAAAAATCAGGGACCCTATCGATGACCAAGGGATCTCTTTGCGCATCAGGGATATATACTGTGGATGTGTGTGAGGGTGCCAAGTGTCTTCTCTGCAACAGATATTTCATCACGAGGTCCGACCTTGTCGCGCCGCCTTTCTGCCTTATTGTAGGGATGTTGTTGAAATAATAGAAGAATGATCCTCCATGATATAACAATACGTCAAATCCTTCAAAGCTGTCCGATGAGAATATATTGACCAGCGAAGGGTTGCTCAGGCATATTGCGTTAGGGAGCATCCATAATGGCTTGCTATATTCGTCCCTGAACCCTGGCTGCGGCTCGCTCAATCTTCCTACGTCGTGATTTCCTGGACAGATGAATATAGGTATCTTTACGTCCTTGAGATATTCTGCCAATTTCCTATATTGGTCACGCACATCTATTATGCTCAGATCATATTCTTGATCAGGATATATCCCTACGCCTTCGGCCATGTCGCCGACAATGAATAAGTATTTCACTTTAGATGCTATCTCTTTCTGTGTTTCACTCCCTGCTTCGCCGTTCAGCCACTGTAAAAATTTCTTGAATTCTTCCTCCAAGAAAAGCTTGTTCCCTACTTGCAGATCCGTTATCACGGCGAAATATCCTTCCTCCGGAGATTTTTTCAGCTCTTTTGTCAACGGTATGTCCGGCAACAGTATGTTGTTGGCGAATATCAGGCCATCGTACATCCCTGTCACGCCTATTGTCTCATCTAATTGTATCTCTTGTGCCAGAGCGAACAGCTCCTCTTTGGCCTGTGTCACGACGACCTTCACAGTCCCTGTCTGATCCTCCAATGTCAACATTATGTTGTTGTTTTTTGTCGTCTGCTTGTCGTAGACTATCCCTATCAGGGCGACATTGTCTTTCTCCTTCTTGGAGTTTATCCTCGATATTGATGTGAGGTTTTGCAACTCTTGCCTCGAGCGCAATATCTTCTCGAGTTCCTTGAATCTGGAATTGAAGAACCCTACAAAATCCTGCACACTTCTTTTCTTGCTCTTTTCCCTGTAATCGCTGATTATCCTTATCCTGTTGGTCCTTATCAGGTTCTCTTTATATGCGTCGAGCTTTGACTCAGACACCGTTTCTGCGTTTTCTTTCTGCCTGTCATTTTTTTCGACGGACGCATTCTTTATCTTATCTGAGGGCGTCTCTTCAGCGGATGTTTTTTCTTCGGCACCCACATCGTATTTTCTATCGACATCCGTTAAGGCATTTTTCTCCGCGCGAGTGTCTTCTATTTCTCTTGCTGTTTCTTTCAGGCGCTCGTCTTCTTTTGTATCGCTCTTTTTTATGTCTGTCTGCACTTTCCTGATGTTGTTGATTATGTATTCCTGGAACTTCTCATAAAGTCTTTTATTGTGGTTCTTTTCTTTAAGGACCACTGCCCGCTCATAATCCGCGATGTTTATAGGTATCTTATTCTCAGTTATCAGCAGCGCATCCTTATTGAGGACTGAGAAATTGGTGTTCAGGGGGAAAGGTTTATCTAGATATTCGAGCAATTCCGGACTCAACAATATCTTGTTCTCCAAATAAAATCTTATTATTTGTTGTTTATCCATTTTCATTGTTATAAAAAAATAAAGATCGTGAATATCAAAGGTTCAATGATGTTTCTAACAAGGATATTATCTTGTTGTTGGTGGTTTCGTTCGTGACTATGTTCACTTCTCTCGTCCGCCCATATCTCCCCTTGCTTATTACTTTGGCATTGATTATCCCTAAAAGGTCAAACTCTGAAATCACATCAGACACCCTCCTTTGGGTGAGCGGCCGAAGGTTTGTCTTGTTGCATAGGTCCTTGTACAACAGATATATGTCTCCTGTAAATATCGGGTCGTTGCTCTTTTTCCTGTTCCCGATGATAAGTATCGAATAAAGAACGAGCTGGAATTGTTTCGGCTGGGTCGTTATTATATCTATGACCCTGTCTTTCTCTATCTTTTCTTCCGACTCATCGAGCTCTTTCAATGTTATGCTCGATATCCCTTTTCTTTCTGCGATCTCTACTGCGACCCTTATCAGCTCCAATGCCCTTCTCGCGTCGCCGTGCTCCCTGGCGGCGTATGCTGCACACTTCGCTATCACGCCGTCCTCTATCACCCCATCTTTTACGGCCTCATTGCACCTTTTCTTCAATATGTCCTGTATCTGTATTGCATTATATGATGGGAACACTATCTCCTCTTCACTAAGTGAGCTTTTTACTCTCGGGTCCAGATTGTCAGCGAACATTACATCGTTGCTTATGCCGATTATTGCTAGCTGGCTTTCTTTCAGCTCCGTATTTATCCTCGTGAGATTATATATAACTTCATCACCTATTTTCTTCACCAATTGATCTATCTCATCTAGCACTATTATTATCACTTTCTTTTCTTGATTGATGGCCCTGTAGAATATGTTGTAGACTTCATCAGTAGGAAGTCCTGTCGGAGGAATGGTCTTCCCTAGATGTCTTGCTATTTCTGCTATAAGCCTGTATTCTGTATCTGCAACTTTTTTCAGTTTGCAGTTGATATAGATATATTTCAGAGGGATGTTCTCTCTCTGAGATATCTTGATTATCTCCTTTAGGGTGTATTGTATCGTGAGTGTTTTCCCTGTACCGGTCTTTCCGTATGCGAATATATTTGATGGCCTTTCCGCCCTAAGACCTGGCGCAAGTATTTTCGCTATCTGATTTATCTGTTCCTCCCTATGCAATACTTCCTCTGGAAAATATGAGCTTTGCAGGACTGCTTTGTTCTTGAACAGAGATTCTTTTTTTATGAAATTTTCTAAAAAATCACTTATAACCATTTAAACCCCTCAGCACGAATATAACTTATAATAGACTGAACTACTTCCAGAAGAAACAAAGGTTATATAAATATTTTGTATTTCTATAATATATTAAAGAAACCTATTCTTAGAATATAAATGAATGAATGTACCTTATCTGAATTATCGTTTTGAAACACTATACCACCCCATGATTTCTTATGGAGAAATGGAAAATGTTATCGGAATCTGTTAAAGATGTTTTAAACTTATATTTAAAATGAATAGATATTTCTTCTCACACATCACTCTCAAAGAACGCCAACTATCGTGATTTAAGCACAAAAACTGTAAAAATAACAATAAATATTTCTTTCAATATATGTTTTCTTTTATACATATTATTATATTTATTATTTATTATATATATTATATATATTATATATATTATTTTCAATATAGTAAATAAATAAAGAAGAGAAAAAAGAAGCACAATCGTTCAAACACTCAAAACAAATTTCCAGAAGAAACAAAGGAGTCTGTAAGATTCCATCAAATACTGGTCAAATTCCGATATATTAGGATCAATATAAAAAATGTAAGCACTAAAAACAACATCTAAAAACAACATCCAAAATAGTATTCACTCAAGAATAGCAACAAAATAATAACCTTTATAAAGAGTATTTACTTCCCCTAGACAACAAGTCTTTTCAGACTGTGATTTGTTTTATAATTATGACCGTTGGGGGTAAATGAAAATGTTAGTACAACCAGAATTAGTAAAGAAGATGAAGGATTTCGGATTGAATTCTTATGAAGCAAAGATATGGGCAGCACTCTTATCAAGAGGAGTAAGTTCAGCAGGAGAATTAAGCGACATCTCCAACGTCCCAAGATCAAGGACATATGACGTTCTAGAATCATTAGAGAAGAAAGGATTCATCATAATGAAACTGGGGAAACCTATAAAATATATGGCAATACCTCCATCAGAAGTAATAAACACCATAAAGAAAAGGATAAAAGAAGAATCGGTCCAGAAAGAATTACAGATGGATGAATTGAAGGATTCTCAAATTCTGAACCAATTGACCGAATTACATACACACGGCATAGACATGGTCGAACCTACAGAAATGGTCGGTTTGGTAAAAGATAGGACAAACATCTATGATCATATGGAATCAATGATAAAAGGTGCAGAGAAGACTGTCTGCATAATGACTTCACATGAAGGATTATCAAGAAAGACACAGCACATGAAGAAGACACTGAAGAAGCTTTCAGATAAGGGCGTCGCAGTGAAAGTTCTCGTTCCACAAGGAAAAGATAAGGATCTAGAGAAATATTCTGCAGAATTGAAAGGGATAGCAGAAGTGAAGAGCGTTCCAAGCATGAATGCAAGATTCATCATTGTCGATGATCAACATATACTGTTCATGTTGACAGATGACAAGGACGTACATCCGAGCTATGATGTCGGAGTCTGGGTCAAGACACCTTACTTCGCAAACACATTGAAAGAAATGTTCGAGCAGATGTGGAAGAAGAAATAATTTTTTTATATTTATAAATACAAAAAATAAGGTGAATATTTATGAAAAAATATTATGATCCACGATATGACGTTTTCGATGGCGGATTGAATAAAGATAAAAAACAATTAACAAATATAATTCTTTATATCGATATGGACGGAGATATAAATTTAAAAAATATGATGGGTGCCGTAAGAAATATCAATAAAACGCTCTTAAAGAAAGACATCCATCTAGATTATAATGTCGTGAGGAATTACGCAGGATCAAAAGAAGCAAGCCGAAACATCTTTGGCGCCGGAAAAAAACCCATAATCCTTTCGGCAAATGATGATGGGTTGAATGCGACCGTCGATGGGGTTGTTTCAACATATTTGATATGTGTAAGAACAACATATGACAGGAGTGAATTAGTAGATAGATTAAATACTATATTCACGCCTAATAATAAAATAATCAAAGCAGGCGAGCAAGACAATAACCAGACGACACACCAAAAATTTACGAATTATTGCAAGTAATCGTCATAGCGGGTCGACTCACTAGAAATCTTCGGATTTTTGCAAGTCATCTTTTCAAGCTAACTCACCTCTTTTTCCTGAGTCGAGCCAACATTCTTGGCTCGGCTTGGGTTTAATGATAATCGATAATAAAATTCGTTTAGCAATAAAATGAAACAATTGATTTATGCCGGAGCGTTTCTTGTTGTGGCAGCAGGAGCAGGAAAAATAAGTTACGATATGTATGTTGACTCTAATAAAGAGATGAACATTTTCTATGAAGATCTTAAGGGCTTCAATTCAAAAAATAACATATCATTGGATGATCACGTCTTTTTCAACGATTTTGAATCTACAAAGAAATCATTGGAAGGAAAAATGACTTCAATCGATATGAAGGAGCTTGACCGATTAGATGTCAAGGCAGACGATATACGTACAGAGAGGAATTATTCCCGAGTCCTAACCGCGCTTTCTGTCCTATTATTGGTTGGGGTAGCAAAAAATGCTTATTCCTATTTTAAGGGTAGACACAATATTAAGAAATAAATTTATAATTACCTTCTTTCTACCAATATCATGACGGAGCATTACAAGAATCTTCTCATCATAGGGACGAGTCACATCGCTAGACAGTCTGTCAAGGAGATAAATGACAGGTTCTCAGGATTAGATCCTGACATCGTCTGTGTAGAATTGGACCATAAGAGGCTGCACGCATTGTTGACAGATGCCAAACCAGATTATTCTTTGTCAGGAATAAAGAGATATGGTTTGCAGGGATACCTGTTTGCGGTAATTGCTGGCGTCCTCCAAAGAAAATTAGGTAATGTCGTCGGTATAAAGCCGGGAAGCGACATGTTGACGGCAGTCAATCTCGCAAAGAGCAACAACAAGCAATTGATGTTGATAGATCAAGATATAGAGATCACATTGAAGAGGTTCTCTAAAGAATTCACGTTCAAGGAAAAGATGCGATTATTATGGGATATAATTCGAAGCCCGTTCTCAAAACAGAAGATAAAAATCAACCTTAACGAGGTCCCGAAGGAGAAATTGATATCAGAGATGATGAACCAGTTGAAAGACAGATATCCTTCTCTATATAATGTGCTGATACATGAAAGGAATGTTGTCATGGCAAAGAATCTTGTAAAGATAATGGAGAAGAATCCTGAAAAGAAAATCCTTACAGTGATCGGGGCAGGCCATGAGAAAGAGATGCTCTTATTGATAAAAAAAGAAGAGAATAAGAGAGATAAGATATATTGATAGATTTATAATATTAATATACTCTTATTAAAAGAATTAAAATAATTAAAAAAATAAAATTATTCCATTATTGCAGGTTCTGAAACAGCGACTCCGCCGCCTGTCGCATACATAGGATAATAGTTGTTCTCATATGGGAGTTCTATGCTTCCTAATGAGTCCAATTCATTGTCAAGATCGTTCACTTTTATGTACTTGTTGCTTATCGTGAACAATTCATTATCCATTATTATGCTTCGCGTTACAGATGCCCTGTCCCACCACGCATAATACGATGTGCTTCTCGAGTCGTGCTTTACTTTCCCGAGCAATTCGAACCCATCTTCTGAGACTTCAAACACGTATGCGCCATCCCAATACTTATAATCATAGCCATATCTTCCTGTCTCTCTTGAAGTCACTTCAGATATCGGTATGACTAATATGTTGTTGAACAAAAGGAATGCCTTATGCTCATAAAGTATCGGACTGTCTGTCCCTTCCATCCCTATCTCATACTTATCTACTTCTTCAGGTTTTTCCATGTCTGTAACGTCAAACAATGATAATTTAACGCCTTTTGTCGACACACCGCCCCATTGATTCTCCCCAGTCTCTTTACCTACGCCTATTATGAAATTCTCATTATATGGGTGCAAGTAACTTGAATATCCGGGGATCTTCAATTTACCAAGTATCTCCGGATCCTCGGGGTCTGATAAATCAATGACGAAGAACGGGTCGATCTGCCTGAAAGTGACCATATATAATTTGTCGCCCATGAATCTTGTAGAGTATATTGTCTCGTTCTTCGCTATATCTTCGACTGAACCGACAACATCCATATCTTTATCCAGGACATACACATTATTGTATGTCTTCCTTCCAGTATTCATCCACAAGTCGACAGTCGTCGCAACTCTTAGATATCCTTTATATTCATCAAGGCTGAATTGGTTCAATAGTCTTCCATCCACCTCTCCTTTGGATTGATAGTCTAATTCACCATCATCTACTGAAATCTTATGGATTACTGTCTTTGAGTTCTCAAGCAATTGTTTCGCATCATAATCATCTAATGCGTCCTGTATGTCTGAAAGCATCTCGTCATATTGGTCTTGAGCAGTCTCATCGTCCCTTATGTTTTCAAAGAATCCAGTCAATATCTCAGATATCTTATTCCATTGCTCATCATCAGAATCCTTGCTATTCAATACTATCTGGATGTCTCTCTTCAATTCTCCCTCTAATAATGGGACGACAACTTCTGTAAACCTTTCTTTGTCATAACTATTGTCTCTGCAATACCATCCCCAGCACCTATATGGCTGTTTCTGGTATGCGATGTATATGTTATCTTCTGACATCATCAAAGTGTTGCTGTATCCTAAAAGATACACTTCAGAATCTACAATCTTCTCCGTATCGACATTTATTGAGACTATAGTGTTATAGTTGTATTGTTCCTCACCATTATCAAAATAATATATCGGCGGAGAGATCATCTTTTCAGCATATATTATAGGAGGCATGACAGGATACTGTGCATATTTGACCGCGACAAGATAAACGACATCATCGATCATCCTTGACTGGAAATAATCTCCAGAGACTTTGAAATCTTCGGTCAATTCCGGGTCGCTCCTGTCAGAGACATCATATATCAGCACCTTAGTCACAGACTCATAAGAAGGCTGCGGCATTATATCATACTTCCTGAAATAGAAAGATTCCTCACTAGAATGCGCAAGGACAACAACCTTGTCGCCATAAAGGAAAAGATTTGATGCATAAGCATTTTTAGGAAGATCAGTCTCTGAAACTATCTCCTTCTCATCAAATGCATCCACTATTATCAGCTTATTGTCTTGAGCCAAATAAATATATTTATCATCATTCTTTACGAAGTCTGCTTCATCGACACCTTCAACCTGAACATTGGTCTGCGAATACTCTTCTGCACCAGAAGCTACAGGAGCACCTGCGCTTTTGGCACCGCCAGTCGCAGACACCATCGCATCCATCATTACACCGCCACGATAAACAGACGGATAAGAGGATTGTCTCTCTCTCAAGAATGCATCCAATTCTGCAGTAGAATTAAATCTTATTACATTGCCAGACAATGCGGCAGCATCTTCACCAGTAGGCATATCTGTACTATTGGCGAGATACGTTCCTCCTTCTGGAGTCGCTGTTGCGGGTGCCTGTGGGGTACACCCTGCAAGCAATACGATTCCTCCAAATAACAATAAACCGACAATATATAATGATAAAACCTTATTCATATTTATTCACCAATATCAGTATGATTAGCTTATATATAAAGGTTAATAAGGGTTTAAGCAGGATTGAAGTCATGAATACGCACAAAATAGTAATATTTAAAAAGCATAAAGTCGAGAAATGATGGAAAGAGGGTGTTTATGAAACTAATCTGGAAAGGGTTATTGATATCTGTTCTATTCGTATTATTATCGGTTAGTGTAAGAGCAGAATTTGATCCGGTTTTCTATAATGATTCATTCTGGGATAATTATCCATATGGAGAGCATCAGTTTTTATATCATACTTGTGATTTTTCTTGCCCGAGTTTCCCATCAGATTGGACTAATCGTGGAGAGCCCGTATTAGGTAAAATTTTTGCTTCTGATTCTGGTGATCGTGGGTGGGACGAAAATTATTTTGCTGGATTTTGTATGGCTGATCAGGGCGCAGAAGATTTTGATGATGATGGCGATTGTACCGGTCCGTATTATGCCAGAGCAGATTTCGTTGTGTATTCTGCCTCTAACAAGGATTTTTATATAAACTATCGTGTTGATGATACATTTACACTCGCAGTCTTTGAGCTTGTCGGTACAACAGAAACTCAAACATATACCCACACTTTCACAATTACCTCTGGAGGGGGCTGGAGTAGCGCCGCCATCCCTGTTACGCGCGGCTGGAATAAGATAGTTATTCTTTATCATGAAAGCGGCGGCAAGGATTTCATGCGTGTACGACTTGTAGATGCGAGCGGCAATGATGTTAGAAATCATTATCCGTTTGCCGCAGTAATGCCTCCTAGTAGATACACTTCTGTATGGAATTCTTATATTACAGAAACCGAGACTATCTGTAATGATTTTCGTGACAATGATGTCGATTGGACTTATGCCGATGATGGTGTAAATGTTTCATGGTATGATCATACGAAGTATTTTACTACAAGAGGATATTTAGCTAGAAATGACAGTTATCCTAATTTCGGAGAACCAAATGTCGATTGCTTTGATGAAGATTGTAAAACCCGTACAGGACCACTTGATTTCAATGGCAAGATAGGTGTTTGCGAATATGATAAGGAAACAAGATGTAACGATGAATATGATAATGATTTTGATGGAAAAACAGACACAGATGATGAAGATTGTACGAGTGGAGGAGTCAATTGCTCAATAAAACCGCTTATAGAGATGGAGCCCTGGTATAATCCTTCTGCAAATGATGGTGCCGATGGTTGTTGCGGAGATGACTTTAGCGAAGACGAATTGTTTTTCGAACCTTTCAATGATAATAGTAATGGTTGGCAACCACAACCGGGCTATCCTTCTCCAACTATTGAAGATGGCTTTTTGAAATTAATCACCGCGAATAGTGGTGCCATGAAAGATATTTCTTATTCTTATAATAATCAAAAGACGACTTTCACGATAAATGACGACCCTTCAAAATCAGGCGCGACCTTACGTGTTTATTTTATGGATGATACTGGAACAGGATTTTTCATTAATAACGCTGACATCACTGTTGAGGGATGCGACCCTCTTAGAGTAGTGGGCGATCCGGGCAGAATGCATGGCGTCATATTACATCCAGTAACGCCGGGTGTTGAAAGATCTTGTTCAATAACAGTCAACGATGTGCGATTAAGGATTTTGAGAGTGACCACACATAATACTGGGCAAGAATCATGGGTAGATTATATTAGAATAAGTTTTCCATTGAATGGCGGAGACTATGGGTATGTAACTCCTGATAATAAATATTTATGTTATAACAATAAAACAAACTTTTATGGTGGCACAGAAGATAAATGGATGTGGATATCTGCTCCAGAAAAACCTTTCTTGATAACTCCATTGAATTTTTCTGGAAAAACAGTCGATTATATATCAAATTCGGACAAGTGGTATTATTGTAATGCGGATGGAACGACTGGATTGAAAGGATTGCCCGTGTTAGAATATGATTCTTTCCCTGCACCGCCTAATAGAAATTTAAACAACATGGAGTGTAGTGATATAGCTACAATATTAACAGGAAATCCGCACTATGATTGTAATAATGTGCCAATACAATATCCTTGTTGTGAGAATGGAGAACCAAAAAATATTTTTGCAGACCCAGAATCGGCAAAAGGATGTTACTGTTTCTCTGATGCGAGTACAGAAAATTATTTTTGTTTGTTATACCCAACCAATCCTTTTTGTTTGGGTGCGGGAGGATTTGGCGAAGAAGAGATTTTGAAGGAAATATGTAAACAAAATGAAAGATTATGTTCAGATTTATCTACCTATGATGAAGGAAAATCTTGTGCAGCGCAAGATTTTGGGAGAGGGCTTCCTTGCGCTTTAGGTAATGTTTGCGTTAACGGAGCAATAGTGTATCCTCAAGGAGAAAGATGCTGTTTTGGAGATCCTGAAGATAAAGAATGTCTGCTCGGAACCCTAATAACAAATGAGGATGAATGTACTCTGGCAGGAGGCACGCCTTATGAAAAAACAGAAAACCTAATATGTGCTCCGCCAGATCAAGATGTGATGATTGATGATGACACATATTGTTGTTTCGGCGTATTTATGGACAAACTTTTTTTCCCATTCTCTTTTTTTGAAAACGAGAATAATGCCACCTTCTCTTGTTTTGCATCAGAGTCAAATAATTATTTTGGACAGTGCTGTGTAGGTGATTGTAATAATTTTAAGCAGTTTGGCGGAACACCATATGTTGATATAACACAAAACAGGATATTTTCATTAGGGCTCAATTATAATATTATAAAATCCTATGATCGTTTTAAATCAGGCATATCAAAAATAGATGATTTAGCAAAAAGGTTTACGACTGAAACATCTGTGCGATACTCTCTCACAAATATTGATGACAAGAATTTTTTCCTAAGTTATTTTGATTATATAGAAATGGACGTAGTATACAATCGTAAAAATAGGGTAGGGAAAGTTTATATAAATGATGTTCCTTACGATTTATTAACTACTTATTCTACAAACGGAGATCAGGAATTGATTCCACATCATATTAAGATAAGGATAAAACCTGAAAATAAACAGCAAATACTACAAACAATAAAAGTAGATTTAAATGGAAGCGTATTCCCTAGTATTGCAGAATTCAAATATGATAATATATACTTAACAATAGACCCTACACAAGCCACTGCCGGGTCAGATAACCATTATTGTACAGGAGGGTTCGCTGCATGGATTCCTCAATTAGATTCAGAAATAACCAATCCGACAGACACATTCTTTATCGGTGATGACGCATGGCTTGAAGGATACGGGCGATACGCCGTAACATGTGAAGCACAATGGCCATATATATGGACAGGACATCATTGTTGTGGAGATGACACGGATATTACTGACCCTACTAAATATCCTGAATACTTTAATGATAGTTCTGTTCCGACATGGGATAAATCTGCCGGATGCTTTGCAGGAATAGGTGTTCCTGAAGGAGAATCTGTTTGGAAATCACACGGATATTATGAAGATAACACTAAATTTTTTAGTATGTTAGATGAATTAAAATCTTATAATTATTCTGATTTATTATATTTCAACAACACTTTTATTGGATGTCAAGTTCCATCAGGAAAATATTATTCTATAAGAGTAAGTTATGATGGAACATATCAGACAAGCTATCCACAATTGGTGAATACTTATGTAAATGACCAATGTGAAGTCAGAGATGATTATTATTGCTTCAATGGAATATGGAGACAATATACTCCGGGAATAGGGCAATCATACGATATAGTTGATAACTCGTATTATCCCGCGACCCCTTCAGAACTACACCTGAAATCTATTCCTCCTGCTACTGAGTTGTTGAAGAATGGAAAGTTTGGTGGCGATTGTCCTCCAACAGTATGTGCACAACAAGGAAACAATACCGGAAATTAAAATGAAGAATACAACATTATGGATTATTGCATTAATTTCATTAGTTTTATTGCCGAGCGCTTATGCAGACATGAGTGGCTGGCGTACAACAAGCACAGGATGGTCTGTGAATGAAGAATTGGTTTTAGTAGGCACAACGACCTCGGGCACAGCTATCGATATCTATTCAGATCCATTCGATATTAGGTTAGGGAAAGAATATACTTTGAGGGCGAACATAACTGTCGCCGCAGGATGTGTCGTAAGGGTTGATTTGAATGATGGTCGTTGTTTAAGCAGAACAAATTGGGTACAGACTGGTTGTTTTAATGATGTGCCATTCAGATTAACTACCAGCGGTTCAAAAACCGTTCTTCTTCCAGCCAGCGATCCAGACGCATCACAAGGATATTTCAAAAACGTAAGTGTGAGGATACATGTTGATGCCGGATGTACTGAAGCGAAATTCGATGATATATCGTTCAAGGAAGTCTCTCCGATTGATGCGCAACAACAGTTGCAGCCTCCGATAAACCTTACTACTGCTTGTTGTCCTGCAGAGTATTGTTGGGATGGAAGCCAATGTGTGACATCTGATCCATGGTATATCTCTAATAATTCTAATCTATGGAGCATAATAGATATCAATTCTTATTATAGGACTCATGTAAATACGACGATGCATTGGCTTTCAAGAGGATACAGGTGCATATTGAATGATTCTAATTATGCCAATTGGGAAGAGGCACAAGTCAAGTATGATTGGAACTTCGAAGAATCAGGATATTGCATAAGAGACAGTGATTGTTTCGTCAGTAACACATTCGGAACGACTCCAGAAAACAGACAAGCATTCATCGACTCTTTAAATAATTCGAGAAGCTCGTGCATAAAGAATGGACAGTTCATAAACAATAATTTCGTGATGAATCAAGGTAACCATTATTGCATGAACGGCGAATGGACGACGAAGACGTTCCTAATAGCCAATGTTTTAGAGAACATCTCTGCAGACAAACCATACATAATATTCTGTGATGATACTGGGGCAATATTCAACAACCTTATAGGCGTAGATTCAGGAGTCATCCCTGGCGGTTGCGTGCTGATATCAAAAGAGGGCGATGAAGAAAGGATAATCACAGGATTCTATGCAGAAGATCCGACGACAGATGTAGATGGATCAGATGATATAATGTGGAGATTGTACCAAAAACATATCGCGGATTTGACAGGAAATGTTTTAGACATAGAATTGATAGTCCCTTCGTTTGTGAGAGAAAGTTATCGTGTCTGCGACGGATATGATGCCGAAGCAACATTTGTGAAGTGCGGGCATTATGGTGCCACCAACGGCGCCCTATATCTTTATGTCAATTTAGACTCATTTTATTATCTGGTGAGCGATTCAGAATTAAATATTGAAGGAGGATTCTTCAGCAACATATGGAATGCAATAGTAGGATTCTTCCAAAACCTATTCGGGTATACTCCTTCAGAGCCTTTAGGATTGGCTGCGCAGACTAAAAATTATGAAAGACTATATGTGCTGAACAATAACACCCTGAAAGTTTATGGCGTTGAAGAAAGGAAGTATGATGAGCAAGTTCAGGAATTGATGACATTGATGTATCTAAATATGACAGGACAGAATATTCCTCAGAACAACTCTTTCAACATAGAATATGTCAATAAGACGATAGGCGGAGCATATTATGAGTACACAAACACTTCAGGAAGCCAAGTGCTATTGATAAAATATTCTGATCCGGAAGCAGAATTATGGCCTTACTTGACAGCGATGCTGAGAGATAGGTAAATAACTTTTTAAATTCTTCACAGATTCTTATAGTATGGAATATTCATTATGGACAGAAAAGTACAGGCCAGATACGTTTAAGGAAGTGAAAGGGCAGAAAGAGATTGTCAAGAGGATAAAGGGGTTTGTCGACCAGAAGAATATGCCTCATGTACTCTTTGCAGGGCCTGCAGGCGTAGGGAAGACCACGCTCGCATTAGTTGTGGTTAAGCAATTATATGGAGATTCTTGGCATGAAAACTTCTTAGAATTGAACGCATCAGATGAAAGGGGAATAGATGTAATAAGAGTCAAAGTAAAAGAATTCGCAAGGACAAAATCCATTGGAGATGTGCCGTTCAAGATAATATACCTAGATGAATGCGATGCATTGACGAGAGAGGCACAGCAGGCATTAAGGAGGACAATGGAGAACTATTCACAGACATGCAGATTCATACTCAGCTGCAATTACTCATCAAAAATCATAGAGCCGATACAATCAAGATGCGCAGTATTCAGGTTCAAGCCATTATCAAAAGAGGAGATATTCGAGATAATAGAGACAATCGCCACAAGAGAGAAATTATCGATAGATGCAGGCGGAAAAGACGCACTTGTTGAAGTTTCAGAAGGCGATGTGAGAAAGCTCGAGAACATAATGCAGGCATGCGCAGTATTGAGCAATAAGATAACTGAGGCCGTCGTGTTTGAGGTTGCAGGATTCGCCAGGCCGAAAGAGATAAGCCAGATACTCGACCATGTGATAAAGAAAGACTTCGAAAAGGCCAAATCAAAACTATTAGACACAATGCTCAATTACGGATTATCAGGCATCGACATAATAAAGCAATTGCATAAGGAAGTATGGAAACTGAACATCACCCCAGAAAAACGTCTAGAGATGATGAAAGACTGTGCAGAGATAGAATTCAGGATGGTAGAAGGAAGCGATGAATTCCTGCAATTAGAGAGCCTTATAGCAAGATTCATATTGACAGTTTCTAGATAATCCTTAAAAAGAAATATTATTTTGTGTCTTCAGCAGTTCTTACCCAGCTCCTGACACAGTTTTCCATCCATTCAGTCCCTTCTTCCTGTTTCTTGATCCATTCCTTATATTCATCAAGCTGCGGGAGCACTTTTTTCAAGTATTCTGCCAGTTTCAATGATGCGCTCTCTATGCTTTTGAGCCTGCTAATTATTGTGGCGGCCTCACCCTGCAATTCCCTATTCCATTCCTTATTAATCTTGGTCTTATCACAGATTGCTAAAGAATTTGCGCAGTCTTTCTCCAATTGTAAATAAAGCGTTTCTATAATTTTGAATTCGTTTGAGAGCTCGTTCTCGTAGCTTTGCAGAGGTTGCTTGTTCTTAATCTTATTGACGAGATGGACCTCATATATATTATTCTCAATCTTCTTCAGTAAATTATCCTCTTTCCGAATTTCTTGCGCTATGTTCGTGGTATGTTCTAGAAGCTCTTTATTCAGTTTTTTCATTCGAGCAACAACGCTTTTTATAATATCTGTGTCTTGACTGCCTTGAGGATTATCGAAATTCTGACTGAATTTCTGCAACAAAGAATATGCTTCTTCAAAACCAGAATGATAATACTTCCAACCATGTTTGTGTAGCCACATTTTGTTCACCTAAAATAAAGAAAAATAATAAAAAATTATCCTATACTCAGCCAATTACGTGCCTTATAGTTATCTCTTTCTCTAAGTGCTGCAAGTATAGATAGTCTGTCTCTACTTCAATAGGGACTTCAAAGATGCTGTCTGTTGATGATGCATCGACTGTACAATACAGGCTGAACTGCTCTCTTCCAGAACCGTCCTTGTATAACCTGATATATCCCTCGTTAGTTCCTGAAGGCTCAGACAATCCAGTACATACTGGCGTTATCTGTGCGCCGCCAATCCTTACAGGCAAAACTTTTACATGTACTCTTCCCCTGTTAGTGTTTGACTCTACATCATTACATGCATTATCATTCAAACTAACTCTAGGATCGAAGAATGCATCTCCTGTGCCCATGTGGCTGAGGATCATGCTTATGCCCACTTTACCGTTTCCTGCAAAGCTCTCCTTCAATGAAGTGATCTGGATAGGTGCTCCGGCATTCTGTGGATACTTCTCGCCCTCAACATCACATATCTTCTTGTCTCCAAGCAATAATTGTGGATCCTTCTTTATACATAATTGTGTTGTTGTCCTCGTAGTATATTTGTAACAGATATCTGCCCAGACTGTCTGTTGAAGATTTCCTTGTATTACCGGCTCGTATGATAAGTCTCCGAATTCTACAGTCGCAATGCCTCCATTAAGGACTGAACCGTCAAAATTCTTCTTTGCGCCAGGAATGGCCACATCAATCATCTTTTTAGGATTGCCCATGCCATATGTTCCAGGATCGAGACCGTTTATCTTCACATATCCTTCATTAGCGGCCATGTCATCTTCACCGACATTCTCAAGTTTCACGACGATTGCGAAAGTCGATTGTCCGCCATCGAATATCTCGTCAGGAGGGTTTCCGCCAAGAAATGAAGTCCTTAAACCTTCTGTTCCGCCGATAAATGCTTTCCCGCCTCTATTGTCTGTGTTTGTACATCCAGACAAAACCATAACGGCCATAACAGCCAAAATTGCCAATACATTTGCTAATCTCATAAGATCACCTTCTTTATATCTTCTTAATAGTTATCTCTTTATAAATATTTTTCCCATAACCGTATCCTAGCTCCACAAGCAAGGGCGCTTCATATGCTGACTCAGACATCTGGTTCATGTAAGCAGTACATGTGAATTGGCCATTACCTGCCGTATCTAGCCTTATCTTTCCGCCGCCAGAACAGCTCATCGTTATGTCCTCTCCCGATAGTTCTACGTATAATATGTCCACTACATTCTTATCAGAAGGCTTGACTATCGCTCCCGCATGCGGATTGCACTTGTAGAATAATTGTGTAATGTCGAACAATTCATCAAGACTATTCTTTTTACTGTGCTTGACACTTATTGTAAATACGACTTTTCCAGAGCTTGCCTGCTGCTCTACACGTGTCACTGCCACCGGCGCGCCCTGTCCTCCTGAATGGCTGACATCTCTTGCGATGCATGCTTTTTTAGAATTGCTATTAGGTTTAGGGTCGATACACACCATCGTTGTCGCCCTAGTGACATAACTATAACACGCGGTGACCATTATTGGTTGCCTGAACTGGTCCAGCGATTCCGGAAGATAATAAATGTATGATGGGAATTCATAGACTTCCATCCCTCCACCAGGGCTTTCAGGAGTGTCTCCCTCTAAAGCGATAGGCGCATTCCATCCATATGTCCCTTGCATCGCACCCCATACCGGATCTGCAAGCCTTGCACCTATCCTGTTGCTATTTAGATTTATATTCAAATTAAGCCCTACAAAATTGTTGTTTTGAGTAAATACTGACGCACCATAATAATTTCCGTTCGGAGAGATGAATCCGATATTACCTTGTCCATAGTTTCCTCCGCCAGGAAGTCCGATATATATGCCGCCGATGTTAAGGACTCCGCTCCCAGGGTTCCAATTAATATTTCCCTGGCCAGGTATCCCTCCACCAGCAACCTCCACTATTTTAGGGTCATATCCATGAATATATATTGCGCCATACGCATCTGATGCGCCCTTATTCCGTACTTCCACGACAACAGGGATCTCATTGTCTATCCCTTCAGAATCATAATAGAATCTTGTCGGAGGGCTCTCATCCAAGAATTTTATGTCCAGGCTATCATATCCTTGATAATACTTTTTTTGATAACTAGTTCCCCGATTAGGACCTACGCCGCATCCAGAAATTACTAATACAGCTATAATCATCAATACGAAAGCCCATCTCTTATTCATAAAAAACATATTTATCAATTCCTTACGTTTTTAGTATATAAAGATTTTGTTTTTAAATCAATCTTGTTTAGCGTATTCAAGCATATTTTTCGTCTAATTTGTCGTTTTGCAGCAAACATTATTCTCATCGCCAGGGCAATATCCTGTCTTTATTGTGGTGTTGATGCAGTCTGGCCTGCTGTTGCAAGTATAATTCTGCATGCCGAACTTATAATCACATTGAGTCACGCCTCGCATACATATGTTCGCGATGCACACATTATTGTCTCCGCACTTGGCGCCATCGGCCTTTTCTCTGCATTCATCTGTAGAGCAACAATAGCTACTTCCTGGACAATATCCGAATATGCATTTCCCCTCCTTATTCAATGCCAAACATTTTTCTTTGCTGCATGCGCATCTGAAATCAGACGCATCGTTCCAATCGAATCCGATCGATGCATTCATGTTTCGTTTGCATGCTTCGTCATTAGGATTGTTGACGCAGAAATCACACAACGGTATGCATCGGTCACCCTGTTGCATCTCGTAATATCCGCAAACACTCGGACTCTTTATGTCTATCTCATTGATCCTGTTTATCTTGAGATTGATGACTTCTGAATCCACATAATCGTATTCTAATAATACACGCAATATGGTCAGATAATTGACGGTCTCCCTGCCGAATTCCTCCAAGTCCCCATCTTCAACATAACATCTCGCGATAGTCTCCCCGTCCACCAATCGCACTTCTTCAGGGTTGCATTCTAATGGCATATCGTCGGATATCCATGCACTGACTTTCAATTTGTTAAGTTCAGAGGCATTCTTTGTAGGGTTCGTGCAGAGATTTTTTTCCGGGCTCAAAGTATATCCTTCTCCTTCATTTTTTATGTATATCCTGAATAATGGCCTGACATTGTTGCCTACGAGCATCATCTCCGGCTCTATTTTTGTTATGGATATGGGCGCCCCCTGCCCGGAATTGCTAGAGTAGTCCTTGCTTTTGCAGGCATAGCTCCTCTGGTCTGAAGTCCTTGTTCGTGTATCGAGACATACTTCTGTCGTCAAATCAGTATTATAATTATAGCACACGTTGAAATTCACTTTGCTTTCGACACCTGTCCTGATCACCTCAAGGGTTTTTGATTTGAATACCCATTCAAGATAATCAGCCCCTCCCATAGGGCTCTCTATGCTTTTGCCTTCTAGGGTCACTTGCTGTGTCTTTCCGCTCTGTGATTGATAATCGTCTAATTCCAGGAAGAAATCATCGAAATTCACCATGAGGACGCCTCCTTCGACATCTGCAGCCCCCTGATTCTTCAGCATCATCCCGAATGCGAATGTTTCTTCCTCATAAACAATATCCGGGTTGCTAGATAATTTCTCTAACACAATGCCTTGCGTCCCCAGATGATAGTTAGTGGTCGTTTTCTGTCCGTCACACGCACTGACCATGACAAGAATGATCATCAATCCGATAAATAGATGTGTCTTGCTCATTCATCCTCCATAATAATCTTGCTGGACATTTATGCTTACGCTTCCTTCAACAGTATACTCATAGACTGCCCTGGCGTTGAATGTCTTCATTGCGACTATATCTCCGTTGAATATCGATGAAGGGTTGACTGCATGCATCCTGCATGTCACACTATCAAATGTCTCTTTTATGTTCTGATCGTCCGTATCGAAAGTATATACCCATCTTCGTCCACTCTCGCTGCTCTTTTGGCCAGAATAAGTCAGCACCCTGTTGCATTCCTTCAATTCAAAACCGTCAGGGACCTCTAATGTATAATTGATCCCCCTGTTAACCTTCCCCTGACTCCATTTGTTTGTGAGAGATACTCCGAAAGGATAATTGCCTACGCGCGGATTGCTCCCATCAGCGCTCAGCCTTAAAGGCAGATTCAGTGAAGGCAACCCTACTTCAACAGGGCCTCCGGTATATGTGGCCATGGCTTTATCAGGTATGTTCATCTTGTCATAGAGTTCCGGCCGTGTCTTTTCATCAACAAAATAATACTGTATGTCTGCATCCGTTATGAAAATGAATGTTGCCGCGACAAACACCTGATAATTCCCCTTCGGCAATTGCCCTAGATGGCAGTCAATGATGTTCTCGTCGTTTGTCACCATCGTCAACATCTCAGGATACGTAGTCCCGTTTCCCTTATTTTTGACGTAACATCTTGTCCTCACATTCACTTCCCCGACAAGATTCTGCGCCTTTATCTTGCCCTGGACATAGATGTCTGAACTCGTGTAATAATTCTTCTCGACAGCTTTGACGTTCTCGATGAGGATGCCTCGCTGTTCCTCTTCTTCACCTTCATATTTTTGTCCGGTAGCTTTCGCTATCGCTATCTGGAAAGACCTTTCCATATTATTCACCGCCCCTGTTGCGGCATCGACGACATTCCCTCCGAAGTCTTTAATCAGATCCCATGGTTTAGTAATCGTTATCTTCCCTGCAACAGTCGTTCCTTGAAGCGTAGGACTATTCAATAACACTAAGAAAGCATAGAGTGCCAGCGCAATTATTATCCATACGGCCGTCTTATGCATCGCACTATTCTCTGGGTATTTGAACATCAGATACATTATCATTGGAGGGAACAGCAGGAACGGTCCTAACAGGTCCACCAAGAATTGATAAGGAATATTTTCCCTCAACACATCAATGACCCATGGATATGCAACAGTGAATGCTATGGCCGCAACAAAACCCATAAAATCACTGTCTTTAACCCACTTATTGGTCGACACTTTTGTCATAATCATTGCGATGATTATCATGAATCCATAGAGTAGGATGACGCCATAATTCGGCGGCCTAGTGAATCCCGTGAACAAGTCGAAGAAATATGCGAAAACTGCAAGTATGAACAATATCCCTGGCCCCCTCTGCATCCATCCGCTGCCCCTACTGGGGCCCTGTCTCAAGTCATCAATGCGGTTCATGAATTTCTTATCATTACCGCTAGATTTATCCAATTCTCTTTCTTCCTTCTTCATCAATTTTTCTTCTTCTTTCTGAATCTTCTTATTATCTTTCTCATGCATCTTCTCTTCAGCCATCCCTATTGCAGGGCCTGCTTCAGGCGCGACAATGGCTGCAGCGCCCAACATCTTCTCCCTGTTAGATGATGCTGATTGGATCTTTCTCTTCTCAGATTCTAATTCACGGGCGAATCTCTCTTCTATGAGCTCGCGCTCTCTTTCTCGCTCCCTTAATGCCTCTGCTCGCCCTTCTTCAAAACTCCTTTTAGAATAATCTATCGGATGAGCGACATTATTGGCGAATGTACGGGTCTTTTCTTTTGCAGAATCATATCTTTCAGAAGTCCTTTGCTTGAAATCACTCCAATTCTGCTTCGTATTATCTATACGTGTATTTATCTCGTCCTTAATGTTCTCTTTAGCCACCTCTGTTTTTCCCACCAATCGTCCTAGAAATCTCATTTTAGGATCAGCTTACCTTTATCAGTTCAATCCGTAATTCTGCGATGTCTACATCCTCTCTTGGAATAAGCTCTATGCTATTGCTTCCTGACCTGACGTAATCATCGATATTCCTCTTGAATTCTATTTCCCTAGTATCGATAGACACTTTATGTCCGTTTATGTTTACGTCAATCCTTTTCCTGTCCTCGTCATTGACGAACCTGACGACAAGCCTCATTTCATAATCAGTATCCAACGATTCATCAAGCTCTTCATATTCATATATGCTGCCGTCGCAGGAATCCGGCTCAGATCCGTCTTCATCTTCATATCCTGAAGGGCATAATTCACATTGTGTATAGCTGACTGATGCCCTACATTTATCCGTCAACCCTGTTATAGGCACTTCTTGACAGAAGAAATAATCAGGGTTCTCCTCATAACAGCAATCTGCGTCATAATCGCTTGACGGGCTCGGGCAGTCTTCAGGACATATGCCGTCATCATTGTCTCCACACCTCTCTTCACAGGTGTCTGGGACGTCGAATGAATCATCATAGTAGCCTGTCGGACAAAGGTCGCAATCACCTGGATCGACATAATATACGCATCTGTCGTTTGCATTTCTTGTCGGAAGTGCGCACCAATTCCCGTTATGCCTGAAACAGCAGTCTGCATCCTTTATGTCTGAGCATCCTGACGGGCAGATATCGTCATAATCGCCGCATCTCGCCTGTTCAGGGTCCTTGATGAAGAATTCATCATCTATGTCAAAGAAATATGTCTTGTATGTGGGCTTCTCTAGATCCACTTTTACAGCAAGATTGTCCAATAGGTATGATCCCTTCTCCACGCTGAACTTCAGTTCATTTGAACCTGCATCAATCTCGTTTATGTCCAGCGATGCAAAACTTCTTGTTCCACAATCTGCAACAGAGTCAAATATTACCCTCTTGTTCAATTGTATCTCTAATGGCCCGACTTCTGATATAGTGCATACCGGCCTGAAATAGAGGGTCACGGATTCTAGGTTATCTTTTTCTGTCTGTGTCAAAGTGAACCTCTGTGAAGATACGCTGCTGCTGTAGTCGGTCACATCACCCGTTATCTGAAGATTTTCTATGCTGTACGTGCTCGATTTCCAGAATACCACTCCCGGATTAGGGACGCTGAGTTTCAATTCATTAGTCCCGAAAATGTCTGAATCGGATATCCTTAAGAACTTATTGCCATCGACTTCACCATTGAATATCTCCCTATCATTCAATGATATCGATAATGGGCCGTAATGGTTTTTAACGTTGAAGCTCAACATTATATTGGTCGTAGATTTTTTGTCTATATCAAAATTCATATTATATGTCGATTGTGTCTTGTCAAACAACGCATTCTTTATGAAAATCGAAGGGACGCCTTTCAATAACTGTCCAGAAGTCGGTGCATAGACACGTACGGTGGGTATGTCATAATATTTTTCTGTATCCTTGAGGTATGAGACTTTTCCTACAGTCTCCCTCAACAACACATTTGTTGTGCCTGAGCCTGTGCCTCCGCCGCCGCTTCCTCCACCACCTGAACTTCCGTCAGACAGAAGATCTTCCCTGATGTCTGGAGGCAGGAATAATATGTATAGAATGATTATCACAGTCATTATTGCGATAAATGCAGCTGCGCTGCTTGAAGATTGTCCTTTACGCATCACGCTCACCTTTGTCGTTAATTAATGTAAATTCTTCGTTGTTGCGGTTTATAAATCTTACTATATTCTCAATATATCTGTGTGCTTGCCTGAGCACAATATATGGCGCTACGTATTGTCATGTATCACAATTAAATTTAAATAACGGGTCTCATTCTATTGCTGTATGAAGATGCTGCAAAAAGACCTGAAACACGGGATGATAAAAATAAGGGTAGAGGCCCCTGACGACCTGTGGTATTTAGAGGGGATAATAGAGCCATCAGATATAGTTGGTGGAATGACTGAAAGGAAGATCAAGATGGGTGGCGCTGATGAGAAATCAAAGATATCGCGGATAAATGTGTTTTTGAAGATAAAGGTCGAAAAGATTTCTTTCGAAGAGATGTTGAGGGTGTCCGGTCCGATAATTGAAGGACCCGAAGACGTCCCTAGGGGCGAGTATCACACGTTCGGCATAGAAGAAGGCACAGTCATAAGCATAGAGAAGGACCATTGGACAAAATATGTCCTGAAAAAACTTGATGACGGGACAAAACAGACGACATTCCATGTCCTAGTTGTCGCATTTGATAGGGAAGAGGCAATATTTGCCTTATTGAAGAATAATGGCTATGATATACTCCTTGAGATAAAAGGCGATGTCGCAAAGAAAGAGCAGTCAGATGAGAAAAAGACAAGCTTCTACAAAGAGATAATAACTAAAATGAAAGATTACGATAACAAATACCTTTTCAACAGCATAGTATTGGCGAGCCCTGCATTCTGGAAAGAGTATCTTTTGAAGGAATTGGATGATGAAGTGCTGAGAAAGAAGATTACGCTCGCGTCATGTTCCAGCATAGATGGAAGCACGATAAACGAGATACTCAAGAGGCCCGAGCTTAAGACGGTGCTTGAAAAGGATCAATCTTCGAGAGAGACAACATTGATAGAGGAATTGCTCGGCGCAATAAGCAAGGAGAATGCGGCATACGGGATTGCTGATGTGAAGTCTAAGATAGATTCAGGGAACATCTCGGTGCTGCTTATATCGGAGAACCTTATAAGGAAGATGCGTTCAGAAAAGTCCTATGGGCAGATAGATTCAATGATGGAACAGGCAGAAACATTGAATGCGGAGATAAGGATAATAAGTTCAGAAGATGCGGCAAGGAAGCTTGACGGACTATCGGGGATTGCCTGTCTTTTACGCTGGAAGGAGAATTATTGATATGGAAGAAATGGCTTTCTTTGAAGATATTGTAAGCGATGTTAAAGATAAGAAGGAGTTGCGGGCCTTAGATGAGGATTTTGTCGCGAGAAAATTAAGAGAGTTCTTCTCTGACATCAGCAATTATCAGTATAAGGAAAAGATACTTGAAAAATTATCGAAGAGCAAGAATTATAAGCAATTCACGAAGAGCAAGGAGCATGATTTCCTGATAAAGAATGTCCGTGCAGAGCTTCGGAAAGTGTATGGCGCGTTCATATTGAAAGAGTATGAGAAGAAGAACAAGATACTAAAAAAATTAATCGACGAAAACGATATTGATACACACATAGAATTGTTGAAATTACACAAATCTACAAATGAACGACTCGGCCATTATAAGGAATTGTATGAGAGAATATTTGAGAATGTGAAAGGAAAAGCCGTCATTCTTGATCTCGCATGCGGCCTCAATCCGATCGCGAACATATTCGTCAGGGACAAGATAAAGAAATACTACGCATCAGACATCTCTTCAGAGGACTGCAAGTTCTTGAAAGAATATTTTTCTAAGACAAGAATTGACAACGAAGTTTTTCCTCTCGATTTAGTGGAGAAAGAGAGCCTGAAGAAACTATCTAAAATAAAATGTGATGTGTGTTTCATATTCAAGACACTGGATGGCCTGGAGCGTGTAGAAAGGAACATCACAGAAAAATTATTCAAGTCGCTCGACACCAAATTGATCGCAGTCACTTTCCCCACATTATCGCTTTCTGGAGTGCGCGAGATAAAAGAATATCGTCGAGTATGGCTTGAGAAATTGCTCGAGAAACTTCAATGGAAATATGAGAAAATACTTATAGAGAACGAGCTGTTGTATTTGATTGAGAAAGAACAAAAATAATATAAAAAAATAAAAAAATATTTGCACTTATAATTTCAAGACTTGTTTCGCAGGCTTCATCTCTTTCCATGCAAGCTCGAACAATTCTTCAAGAGCATTCGCAAAGAATGGGGTGTTCACCCATATTCCGACGTCATATGTCGGATGGACCTGTGTGTCGTCTGTTATCATGAAAAGCAGCTCTTTACGGTCGACGATGACAAATCTTGCCTTCGCATCGGTGCCTCTCACTTCAGCGACATTGCCAAGATCCTTTATTGCAGGGACTGCCTCTTTAGTCAAAGGTGCGCATATCCTTATCTTTACGCCACGTTTCTTCAACTGCTCAAACACGGGCTTCATGCCTTCGATCTTCCTCAACAATCCTTGTGTCGTAGTCATTATCGTGACTGTCTCTTCAGCATTCTTTATCGTCAACTCCATATGATTGTATAGGTTGTGCCTTCCCTTCAACGATCCAGACAATTCTGTAGGCTCTACAAGCTCTATGCCTTGCGTGTGCAAGTTGTTCAACTCGTCCACGATGTCTGTGCCTTTCAATTCTTCAAGTCTCTTCAGCCTGTCTTCCGATTCTACACGGACGTTCTTCTTTACCCTGTCAACAATCTCTTTCGGGGAGACCGCTATATACTTTATGGGCTTCCCTATCTTCATGACTACAAATCCTTTCTTCTCCAGCGATTCAAGAATATCGTAGCTTCTTGATCTTGGGACGTTCGCTATGTCAGAAAGTTCTCCAGCAGTGCTTATGCCTCTGGAAAGCAGCGCAGTCCATATCTTGACTTCGTAAAGATTAAGTCCGAAGTGCCTTCTTAGTTTGCTTAAAAATTCGTCTTTAACTATCATTTTTCCCTCCGACAATAAACATGTCGGTCCTCACCCCCTCTTTTTTTTACTATTATAAGATTATGTCAAACGCATATGAATACTACTTTAAATATGTTACGGTTTTTTACTTTTAAAGAATGGTTTCATAGATTAATTGTCACTCAGGGAAGAAAGTGACTAAAAATTCCTTCGTTCCTGGAAGGCATTCCAGTCCTAGAGCATCTTCTTTAGAGAACCATCTTATTTCAGAAACACCATGATCGCCCAATATCGGATCGCCGCTTATCTTTTTGCACACGTAACAGATGAGTATCTGTTGGCTCATCCTATCTTCATATTCCCATTGAGCAGAGATTATCTTAGGCAAAAGCTGCAATATCTTGACATCATATCCTGATTCTTCCTTTGCCTCCCTTACTGCGGCCTCTTCAGGCGTCTCTCCAAAATCTATCTTCCCGCCAGGAAATTCCCATTTATCATGAGATTCCTTATGCCACTCTCTCCTTCTTCTTACGAGGAGCACTTTTCCATCATCAACAATCAAAGATTTAACTATGACTATCTGCTTCTTCGGCTTATCCATTTTTTCCTCCGAGATACCCTATCACTCCATTTATGGTATTTTCAAGATCGTAATTAGACAATGATTTCCCTTCAATACGGAGTTCATCACAATACTCATTAAAATATTTTCTGTTCCAATAAAGCTCTTCTGACATATGTTTCTTATCCATTATCCTGATCTTTTTATCAATCATCCTTCTTTCATATAATGTGTCGACATCCAACTCTATGAGCACGAGCCCGGTCTTCATCTTCCCAATATTTTTCAACAAGCCTTCACTTATGCCTCTACAGAAACCATCCGCATGATACCCCGCATAATGTGTATCCATTATGCCTGAGAATCCCGCAACCTTTTCAAAGAGCATCTTCTCATAAATTTCTAGATTCTTATCGGCGTCTAAAAATAGTGTGCCTGTGTGCAGATGGTTTTTTCCAGTTATTTCGCTGATTTTCTTTGTTATGGTGCTCTTTCCTGTTCCTTTTGCTCCACCAATTAATATTATATCATAGTTTTCTTCAATCATTTTTTTACACCAAAATATATCCATCCTGAAGCGAAACCTTGCGAGTCGCCGTCCATTTTCGGGTAATATGATGTCCCGTCATTTTTACAATCGTAATAATGCTTGCCTCTGAACGGATAAAATCTTATTGTAGAGAATCCTTCCTTTTCCATCAAAACTTTCAATTCAGGACCATATCTCCTGAGATGTCCTCGCTTCTTATCTATTTCGGACTTGTCGAATCCCGTATTCTTGTTCAGCGTCGTCAGAAAAACAAATCCTCCTATCTTCAAGGACTTATGGATATTTCTTATGGCCTCAACATCATCTCGCATATGCTCTATCACTTCACTGCACACTATCAAATCATTGTTTTCTGATGTGGCGCATGCTATGTCTGCTTCTGCATATCGTATGTCGTCGAACTCTTCCACAGGATGCATGTCGTATCCGTTTTTTTCTTTCGCATCAAGATTATGCAGCAAGTATCCTTCCTTACATCCGAAATCTGAAATTTTGTTAAAACTTTTCTCTCCTATCAATTCTTTCAGATGTGCAAGTCTTGCTTTTCTCCCAAAATATCCATCATTTTTCATTTTGTCAGCTTTTCATCACATACACTTGATCCTTATGATCTTCCTCGTCCAATGATTCCACATGGTTTGATGTGTTGTGCCTCAAGAACGTCTTCTCTTGCTTGTCCATCTCTGTCTTGACATATATCACTCCCTCGTTCTTTATCTCAAATTCAACATCTTTTTTATCTATCTTCGAAAGCAATTCCTTGACTGTAGACTCCAACGGAGTCTTACATCCCGCGCATATCTTAGATTGCCCCGATTTGCATGGTAGCTTGCATTCATTATCGTCGGTTTTATTCGTGAATTTCGTGTATTGCAGGTGCGCGTTATAATCCGGCCTTTCTAGCATCGTGGATACCGCACAACTAGTGTATCTGAAGACAGGGGCGACCCCGTCATATGCTTTAACGACTTCCTCCTGCAATGATTCTGGGAAGTATTTATTCTCATAATTCTTGGTGAATGGAACGGTCACGTTCCGTTTTTGTATTTTTGATATTATCTCTGGGGTAAGCCTTATCCCGCTCATGACCACTCCGTCTATCTTGTCTATCACTGTATCGCGGGCCTTTTCTATCTGTCCTTCTTCCATCCATTCCTTGACAAGCGGCCTCATGTATTGTAAAATAGGGACTCCTGCATCATGGAAACGTTTCATCATCTCAACACGCTTACTGTTTGGTGCAGATTCTATCTCTTTGTTAGAATAGCCTGCATAAGACACTATGATCACTGGTTTTATATTTTCTAATTGTGCTATGGCTTCAACTGTTTCATTGTCTGCAAATGTCCTTGTTATCAGGCCTATGGGGTTCCTGAATTCCCTATTGTCCAATCCTTTCAATATGCTTATCAGATCTCTCTTATTCTGCGGCAGGAACGGATCTGAAAAATTGTAGAATGCCAATGGCGTGTTGTTTGTTATTCTAGGATTAGTCATTATTTCAGCCACCACCTCTTCAGGAGTTATCTCTCCTCCAGAGATGTTTCTTATTTTCATGACTTTCTTATAGTCTGATTTATCAAAAAAGGCATCCTTATGCTGTATGCAGTATGCACAATCCCAAATGCATCCATAACTGGGATTTATGGCCATCCAGCTCTTCAACTGGGTAGTCAGGCTGAAATCATTCGAGTACTGATAGTCTTTCACTATCGTCGCAACATCTTGCATTTTAATGTCTCCATAGCTATCGCTATCTTTTTCTGTATCTTATCCCCAATTCATCCGGTTCCTATGCGAAATGCTCTTCTTCCGTGAGGAAGTTTTCTTCTCGGATAGTTTCCAGGAGATTATATGCCGATAATTGTGTCAGAGGGATTTGTTCTTCGAGCAATTCTAAAAATTCCTCTGCAGACTTCTGGTTCTTGAATATGCATTCAACATGGAAGCTCGTGCTGTTGTTGATCAGGTGTATGTTGTTCACGTTTTTTTCTGACAATAAAAACTGTTTAAGTCTCTCTTTGTTCTGGTTGTCTGTCCGTATTATGAAAAATATCTTTATAGGGAACCCTATTTTCTCGAATGATATCTTTGTTATCTGTCTCACTATCTCTGTCCTCTGAAGCTTATGCATTATGTCATACAATGTGCTTTTCGGTATCTCTTGTTTTTTCGACACATTCATTATGTTTTGGCTGTCCTTCTTCCTTAATGCGACAATCAATCTTTTTTCTTTAGTGTTTAACATTTTATTTTCCATTCATCATTGTATGTTTCTTGCTTTAATAAGCGTTATCTGGTGAAAATCGGAATTTTTCTGGGTTATTCCGGAGATTCTTCATGTGCTTATTTTCCCATCATGTCGACCAAGTCCGGTTGACTTATGAAATCTTCCCTCTTAATCTCTTCGAGTATGTAATGGACTTGTTTCAATTCTGCGCCGATCGAATCAATCTTGTCATTGAACTGCTCTAATTGCAGCATGTCCTTGAATATGGCCTCAATGAAATAGTCAAAACCATTGTTGATACGGTATACTGAATTGACTGCGAGGCAGGATTCTAGGAACTTCTTCAAGGGCTCCCTCTTCTCTTGACATATCTTTACAAGAATATTTACTTTAATGTCGTATCCGAGTTTCTTGAAATCGACCAAGACGGTGCTCTTCGTTATTATCTCCTTATTGTATTTCTTCATCCTGTCAAATATAGTGCTTACAGGCATCAATGTTTGTTTGCTTATCTTAGTCAAATTCCTTCTCGAATCCTGTCTCAAATGCGCAATTATCTTCAGATCATCGGTGTTCATTTTGTCTTATCTCCGAGCCATTACGGAAAGCTTTCCTTTTGCTCCGGAATAATTCTATATATGTTAGAAAAATATATATACTTTTGCCAATTATAATTATTATATGTAATTATATAATTATATTTTTGTGTCTAATCTTTTTTTAAGAAAAACAGTTATCGAGATGATTGCTTGTTCATACATGTGTTTTGGGTACATTACTTTATTTTTATCAAAATTATTTATGCGCCAAATGAAATATAAAAGCGAAGTGAATAATTTTGTTATGTTCCAAACAATTACCCGAGGATACAGATTGATGTCAGGGTAATATTTCATGTATTCTTTTATAAAAGATTCAAGACGAGATTCGCTTAGTCCAATGAACCACGGTTCAACTCCATGTCCTAGTATAAATATCCTCGCCATATCTTCTGCATTGTCTCCGAAAGCGCAGTTTTCCCAATCGATATACCTGGCCGAATTGCTATGAAACATGATATTTATGCTGCATGCGTCTCCATGTATGATATTCATTTTCTTTTGGGGAAAATAATTTTTATTATCGCGTATGAATCTGATGATTTTTGGCAACAGCATTTTAACAGATGGATTTTCGCTTGATCCTTTAAACAATTTCAAATCATGCCTTAACTTCTTCTCGGGGTCGATGGCCGAACGTCTATGGGCTCGCGAGATGGGAAATTCAGAATCCCTATGTAAAAGTGCCAGGGATTTTGCGTGTAGCATCAAATCCTTTTTAGACCATTTTTTCTTTGATTTGCCCTCTACATATGTAAAAATCGCATAAGGAAATTGCATGTGCTTTCTTGTATCATCGAACAAAATGAATCTTGGACCTATGTCTGCGTGTATCTTATTCATCATTTCAAAAGAAGAATGTTGTTCGAAAACGTTTTTCAATATTATCCTAAAGACAAACTTGTATTTTTTGTTTATTATTGCCAAAATGCTCCTCGAATTTTCTCCCCGGCCCAATTCTGATAGCTCTATTTTCACAATTTTTTCAGGAATACCCATGTGTTTTTTTTTAGAATTTATTATGCTATTAATTTGACGCAAATATTTCATATTGCGCTTAAAGCGGCAGATTATATAAAATATTCCTTTTTATATGGACTTCCGGCGCGCCATAGATGTCTAGAATATTTCTTTTATGATATACTCGAATCCTCTAAATGAAAACTTGCTATCTTTAGATTTATTGATGATATGTAGTGTCAGCGGCGCTTTTGGAGATATGATGTATATCGATTTGCCATCTATTTCGCAGCCATATCCTCCTAAGAATGGAAGAATCATATAGTGCCGGTTTTCTTTGTTGTTCACTATCAATTCGACAAGGCTGCCCGTAGTTGCAAACGTACCTTGTTTCGTGAATCTGTAATTTTTTGCATTGTTGATGTGGAATATAAGCTCCTTGTTTTTCGAATCCATACTATCTGCCACTTGGCTGTTCTGGAACCTGCTTTGATCAGAATGGCTTTGCATAGCGTTAGGGCTTTCATTAATGGTATTTACGAGGTTGTTGACAATATTTATCTGATTGGAATATTCGATTTCAGCATTTTCAATTATTTTTGATAATGCTTTTTGCTTGTATATTATTGTGTCTTCCATGATGTCGGTACTTATTGTTCATTTATAAATTTTGTTAAGTGTAACTCGACAGTGATTAAATAATGTCATGTCGTTTTTTTCTATCCAGAAATATATACTTTCTATAAATATAATTACTAACAATAAACTATTTATATCTGTGGGGACATCTGGCATTATGAAAAGAAAAGTGAATCTTGTCGGCATAAATACTCTGACAATAAGCCTGCCAAAGAAATGGGCCGATACCCATGAATTGAAGAAAGGCGATGAATTGGACATAATTGAGGAAGGAGACAGTCTGATTATTAACTCTAAGCCAAATACGTCTCATAATCACATATTAGATATGGACATAACAGGATTAGACCGCACGTCGGTGCTTATAGCAATACGTGGCGCGTACAGGGCAGGATATGATGTGATACAGATAAAATTCGACAAACAGCATGTCATACATCATAGAACTGGAGAGCAGATGAAGCTGCTGTCAATCATCCATGAAACCGTAAACCTCCTTGTAGGTGCTGAAATAGTCAGTCAGGATGAGAAAGGATGTGTGATAAAAGATTTCTCTGCCAATACCGGGGACGAATTGGAGTCTACTATACGAAGGATATTTCTTTTATTGATGGAATCGACATCTGATTTCGTGAAAGGACTGACAAAAAGAGACACTTTTTTGGTATCGACCATGGATGAAAAACATGATACAATATCAAAATTCATAAGTTATTCCATAAGAATGATTAATAAGGGAGCCAAATTGCATGGGAAAAGATCAGAAACAATTTATCACATCCTATTATCATTGGATAACATCATGGAAGTATATCGTTCTTCAGCAAGAGATTATATCCAGTTTAATGCGCCAAAGGTATCTGCTAAGGCCTTAAAAGTGATTGGTGAAATAAATGAATGTTTAAGGACATTTTATGAAATGTACTATTCATTTGATAATAAAAAATCATCCGAATTTATTTTGCGTAAGGGAGAGATAAAGGCACAGATATTAAACAAGCTTGACGAATACCAGTTAAGAGAATTGCTTATAATACACTATATGAGCCACAATCTTGATCTTATATGGGATCTGGTGCTGGCGTTAAGGACGGACGTGATTAATTAGATTTTTTATTTCTTGCAGAATCCAGCTTTCTAAACGCATCTTTATCCAAAGTTTTTACTTCAGGTCCGAGAATTTTTAGTATGTCGTCTATGTCTTTTCTGGCTTCACCTTCAATTTCGAGGAATTCAAGTGCTGCCGGTTTGATGAATCTTGTAAAAAATAATTTTGTTTGCTTAAAAGACCATACTTCTCTAACGCTCTCATTATATGATACCGTCTTATATCCGAGCGCAATAAGTATCTTCTCCAGTATTTCAGGATCATTTATTTTCACATTCAATTCTGTTCTCTCCCATATATCGTCTTTGCTTTCTATCAGACCTTTATAGGTGAATTCTGCATCATTTCCTTTTTTTCTTATCCTTAATAAAGAATTTTTTTTGTTATCCATGTCTGCATTATCTAGGCCATAATATTTATCTACGAGAATAAATCCGTTAACCCTTTTGGCCTGATTTTTTTTTAGTATTGAAATCACGCGCGACTTGTCTTTGTAAGATAATTGGATCTCTATCTCTTTATTTGCGAGTTTCATGCTATCATTTTCTCTTTGAGGCTATATAAAACTTTCGAAAAAATTTCTGCCTTTTTTTGATTGCCATCCACAACAATTATCTCGGAACGAGATGTGGCAAGGCCCATATATGCGTCATAATTTTTAGACATTTTCGCAAAATCAACATCGTATGAAGGGAGGCCTATGTTTAAGTGTTGATTATCCAACCCTTCAATCGTTTGGGCAGGCCATCTATTGAAAGATTCCTGCGGCCGTATTATCATCATATATGCGAAATCAATCTGCCTGATTATGTTTTCGATCCTGCCTGATTGGACATCATTGAATTCTCTAGAAATCAATCCCTCTTGCATATCTAGAGAAAGGAATGCTTGCCTATCATAAGGCCCCCTATCAAAAAAAAGATGTGCTGTCTTTTTTTTTCTATGTTCGTCGATTGCTTTCTCGATATATTCTATGTATAATTTATGAAAGACTTCAAGATTCCCTATTTCATCAAATTTGATGTATGGTCTTCTAATGATATCGCACGTTTTATTGTGTTCTAAGAAATATTTCTCGATTGTCTGGAGCAGAGTTGTTTTGCCTGCTCTCGGCATTCCAAAAAATTCAACAATCGCCAATTTGTCCTCCGAAGTTCCCGTATTTGAAGTTATTATAGTATCCTGTGTTCTCTAAGAATTTCATGATCGAAGGGCAATTCGACATTATTTCTTCTCTTTCTCTAGATAAGTCGTCTATCGAGTTTAAGTCAGATTTCAGCTCCAGAACTTTCGTATTCGGACCACAATTAGAAATCAGATCCGCAAACGAATGCAGTGTACCCCATCGTACATTATGAAATAAGCCGTTTTTTATTGGCTTCTTGGCACCTATCATGTAAACGCCGCCATTGTATTCAGGCCCGATGACCTGTCCGTATCGATCCAGATATGAAAACGCGTTGATTATGTCCGCTTTTGATAGTCCCGGGACATCGATAGGCACCAATAATATTTTGTCGTGATGATGGAATGATTTTGAGAAAGCGCCGAACATTCTCGCACTCTGCTCATTTTCATCATGCGCTGTCGAGCCATTCGTCGTTATTATGCTCGGTATGTTATATTTTTCTTTAAATTTATGAGATTCTTGTGTCGTATTTACTCCAAAATAAACATCATATGATGCACTGAAAGCGATATTTGAAACGACATCATCAAGGCACGCCATGCTGAGATCTCTTGCAAATTCAGGAGTTGTTTCTTCTGCTATACGTGTCTTCGTTTTATTTAACTCAGGCCACTTAGCATATATGATTATTGCGTCATTTTTCATCATTATCATCCATCCCGCCTTTTCTTTCCAGGATCCTGGAGTATAGAAAAGATCTTGTGTTGATTATTGAATCAAGGATGTCTCTCTCTTGGTCATTATCTATCATGGGTTTTAGGTCGATTGAATATTCTGATATATGACATGGTTTTAGTTTCAGGTCAGGCGTTATAAATATCTCATTGGAATTGTAACACTGTTCGCATGTCGCTTTATCCCCACAGTTAATTTCTGCGACTACGCCTTTAATGTTCTTATAATTAAAGACAGATACGGGAACATATTCTTTTTGGCCGCGGAATTGAAGGTCGATATCCATCCTTTTACAGCCAATACCCTCCAAGATATTTTCCATATCTTTTCTTCCTATGACCATTTGATGCTGTGTCTGTTTTGTAGGTTCTAATTTGAGAAATTTGAATCTGAAGCCATATGATGCACACAGTTCAAGGGTGTCGAATATATTATTTTCTGAATCGTTTATTCCGCGAATAGGTATGTGTTTTATTTCAACATTTCTCCCATATCCTTCAGAAGCCAGCATTTCAATATTTTCTTTTCTTTTTGCAAACTGTGCATATGAACCGGACGTTAATATGTTCCATGTCGGAAAATCTGATGCGTGATATGAAATGGCGATTTTTGTTAAATGATGCAAATCTTCTCTTATCATATCTTTCTGAAGGCCGATGCCGTTTGTATGTAAGTATACTAATGGAATTTTTAGTGATACTACTTTTTTTATCAGCTCAGAGAATTCTGGATGGACTACGGGGTCGCCTCCCGTTATCGATAAATGATTCAAGCCTTGCTTATTAAGAACATCTAGCAGATGACTCAATCGTGTATTGTCTATATGTTCCAGATTTTTTTGAGCGATTGACATGCCTTCATTAGAGCAGAAAAAGCAATCTAGGTTGCAATGGTCGGTCACGGCTATCCTGACAGGGAATCTGCTCAGCATCTCTTTTATATTCACTTTTAACACCTGTCTCCTTTATTCCAGCTAGTGGATCCGAGACCCGGCGCAAGCAATAGATATTCACGAGATAATTTTATCAGATCCAAAACCTGTTCCTTATCGTCATTTTTTATCGCATGCGTCAAGTCGAAACGCGTGTCAAGAACAGAACATGGTTTGATGTATAGCCCTTCTCCATTTTCAGTCGGTTTTATATAGATGCATATGTAAGTTGTGCATGCGACACATGCGCCCGTTTCCCCGCATCCGATTATGCTGTGGAGCCCGGTCTTTGCATCTGTTGTTCCATAACTAAAAGTTATTGTAGGGCAATAATCCATTTCATCATGCGTTCTGGGCGTCCCTTCCGGTATTTTGCATCCGACCCTTTCTAGTGTGTTGAGAAAATCTTCTCTGTGCACCACCAGATGTTTTTGATAGTCGAACTGTGGTTCGAATTGGAGAAATTTTGGGTGAAAACCATATTTGTGGCTTGTTTCAAGAAATCCATATATCTCTTCATCACTATCATTGACGCCTTTAATGATGACAGATTTCATAAATACCTTATCGCCTACAGATTTTCCTGCCAAATACTCTAAATTATCTTTTAATTGGTTGAATTTTTGTCTCTGTTCTTTTTCCTCATGTCTTTCTGAAAAATTTGTGATCTTATTCCAATTTTTAAAATTTACAGAGTTTACTGAAACCCCTATACGTGAAAACGAGGAGGCGATCTTTTCTATATGCGCAGGTGCTAGAAGAACTCCGTTCGTGTGTATGGCGAATTTGATTTCTGGATGTTTTTTGACATACTCTATGATGCGGTATTCTTTTTTCATAAAATCCGGATGCAGTAATGGCTCTCCTCCGCCGAAATCAATGGCTTTTACTGGGGTATTTTCAATCACCATATCAGATAATTTTGCAATAAGATCCACATTGGCCGGATGGTTTTTTTTAGTGTTGTAATCTAGCCCTTCGTTTGAACAAAAAAAACACTCCAAATTGCATTTCGGAGTCAAATAATATCTCAATCGGATATTTTTCAGGATGTCCATCAGTTCAGGCGTGTTTAAATGTCTGCTTTCACCGCTCTTTTTTCTTTTTTCATTAAGGTCCCTATATTCGCCGTTTTCATTTTTCCATACTGTCCTCTCCGCTTCTCCCATTAATTTTAAGATAGATATTATTTGTTTATAAACATTTCTATTATTAGCTATTGTGTAGTAACAAATAAGCTTATTTCTCCTCTGTAAAGGGGACTTTTTTACTCCTGAAGTAACCAATAGTTTTATATACTTGTTATGATTTAATTAAGTAAATTTGGGGGCTATCAGATTGGACATACAGACAATTATAGACAAATTACACCCATTAGAAAGGAAAATATTGCCTTTAGTGGCTAAAAATAGCTCTATTTCGGGTTTAATTGATAATTCTGGCTTGAAAGAAGTAGAAGTGATTAGGGCTCTTCAATGGCTTAAAAATAAGCAATTAATTGACATGAAAGAAGATTCTAAAGAGCAGATATTTTTAGATAAGAATGGCCAAGCATATGCAAAATACGGCCTTCCTGAAAGAAAATTCTTAGAAAGCCTCAACCGTGAAATGTCCATAAAGGATATCGAGAAGGCATCAAGATTGAGCAAAGAAGAGGTATCGGTAAGCCTCGGATTGCTAAAGAAAAAGAATGCGATAAACATCTCAAAGAAAGGCAATGACGTGCTCGTATCATTGACAGACATAGGCAGGAACATGCTGAAGAAAGAATCATTAGAGGAAGCATTCCTGAAGAAGATATTCCCGATCAATCCAAAAACATTATCGCCAGAAGAGGCATATGCACTGACAGAATTATTGAAACGAAAGAACATACTCAAATCAGAGGTGCAAAAGACAAAGACAATAACATTGACACAGCTCGGAAGCGAAGTCACCTCAAATACCGGCGCATTAGGAAAAGACGTAATAGACTCATTGACGCAAGACATAATCAGGGGAAAATCGTGGTTGAACAAGGAATTCAGGCAGTATGATGTGAAATCACAGGTCCCGAAAATAAATTATGGGAAGAAACATTTCGAGAATGAAGCGATAGAATACATAAAGACGATATGGCTCAATCTAGGATTCAAGGAGATGCATGGGAACATGGTACAGACAGCATTCTGGGACCTAGACTCATTATTCGTCCCACAGGACCATCCGGCAAGAGAGATGCAAGACACATTCTACTTGAAGAATCCTAAGACAGGAAAGCTTCCTGAAGACTTGAAGAAAAAAGTGAAACACGTACATGAAGACGGTGGAGACACGGGAAGCATCGGATGGAGAGCTCCATGGAGCGAAGAGAAAGCAGCAGAATTGATGCTAAGGACACATACGACAGTGCTATCTGCGCAGACAATATCGAAATTGAAGAAAGAAGATCTTCCATTGAAATTCTTCTCAGTAGGCAAAGTGTTCAGGAATGAAGCAGTAGACTGGAAACACCTATTCGAGTTTTATCATGTTGAAGGAATAGTGGTTGATCCTGATGTGACATTTGAAAATTTAAAGGGATATCTTGAAGAGTTCTTTAAGAAAATGGGATATACTAAGGTTATGATAAGACCAGGGCATTTTCCATATACTGAGCCATCTGCAGAGGTCGTAGTATATAATCCTGACAAGAAGGAATGGGTGGAGTTAGGCGGAGCAGGGATGTTCAGGCCAGAAGTCACGAAGACATTGATGGGATTCGAATGCCCAGTACTAGCATGGGGTCTAGGTCTAGGAAGGGTAGTAGTGCCATACTATAATATTCAAGATCTTAGAGAATTCAACAAGAACGACATAAAACAATTACGATCAATGAAGAAATGGCTGTTACAGCCGAGATAAAGAGGGGTTAGGGAGAAAGTGTATGGACGACCGCAAAGTTTACGAATTGACGAGGTTGAAGCTTGCATATCATAAGCAGGTCGCGTTCATGGTCGGGCTGATAATCGTGGCATTATTCGGCCTCGCATTGTACATATTCAACATATACAAGTTCGATTTCGCATTGTTCGTCATTTCGCTAGTGTTGATAATCACTGGCGCAATAGGGATAATGACAATCGACCAAAAGATGAAATTAATATCAAAGAAGATAAAAGAATTGTAAAATGGGAATCAATGAAAAATTAATGGAAGCGACTAAACAATTTGGTTATCCTAGAAAAT